>JAESTF010000078.1 GCA_016763795.1 Flavobacteriales bacterium | reverse complement strand
AGAAAAGCAAATACAAGATTCGTTGGCGCTTAAAGAAGTACTTCTAAAAGAAATTACACACCGAGTAAAAAATAACTTACAAATAATATCAAGCTTAATTAGGTTGCAAAAGGGAGTTGTTAAAAACCCTGAAGCACTTGATTTATTGAGTCAAACAGCCAATAGAATCCAATCTATGGCACTTATTCATGAAACGTTGTATAAAACAAATACGTTTGATGATGTTCTTTTTAAGGATTATGTAGAATCGTTAATAGCCTACGTTAAAACTATTTTTAACTTGCATGACATTTCAATAACAATTAATGTAGGAGAATATATTTTACCAATAAACAATGCGACTAATCTTGGGATGGTAATAATGGAGTTGATTACTAATTCTATTAAGTATGCGTTTCCTGAAAAAAAGAATGGAAAAGTACTGTTACAGATGGAATTGATAAATGGGAATCAATATAAATTAACAATTAGTGATAACGGCATTGGCTTTCCAAAAGAGCTTGATTTTAGAAAAACAGAATCATTAGGAATGCAAGTAGTGGTTAGTTTAGTTGAGCAACTCGAAGGTTCTATTAACCTATTAGATAAAGAAGGAACTACTTTTGAAATAGTAGTGTAAAAAAAATTATTTATTTTTAATTAACTGGGCTTCTCCAACTATAAAAACAGAGCCATAAGTGGTTTCTTTCCATATTTTCCCTTTATGATCAACACCGTAAAAGTTATCTAAGTAATTGTAAACCCAGTTGTACTTATTGTTATTACTTTCTTTTTTGAGTCCTATAATGATTGGTTTTCCATAGTTGTCGTACCAAATTACATTGTCTTTTTCATCCACAAAGTAAATATTGTTATCACCTTTAAAAGTACATTGGTAAACAAATTGTGTTAAACTATCTTTTGTTGGATTTTTAGCAACAGCGTAAGCATTTATATTTTTTAAACGTTTTGCTTCTTCCCAGCCATCTTGTATTGCAAATAAACGAGCTGTTTTTGGGGGATGTTTAGTGGTGTCCATTTCGTGTCCAATAGTACTTAATGCTGATTTAGCATTTTGTAATGTTGCTCCCATCTGAAATAAGATGAATCCAGAGAATTTGTCTGCTAACAACTCATTTCCTGGCGATTGTGTTTTAGCAATGGTATGTCCAGATAAGTGGTGTCCTATTTCGTGAGCCAATACACTTACTGCGGCCCAATTAGTATGTGTTTTGTCATTTAGTTTCTCAATAAATTTTGGGTTGTAGGCAATGTAACGTTTGTTGTTTTTTAAGTAAGCAATAGCAGTGTTAATATTTTTATCAGGCACTACTATAAAGTTAGGTGTTAAGCCTGTGTATTGTACAATTTTACTTACAGCTTCTTTCGCTATTTTATCTGGTTCAAAAGCATAGGTTTCAGTAGATAAAGAATCTTGCGCATAAATCGTTTCACTAAAAACAATTAGTAAAAATGATATGCTTAAGATATATTTCAAAATGTTTAGTTGAAGTTTCTTTTTCCAAAGATAGTACTTCCTACGCGAATCATGTTTGATCCTTGCTTAAGAGCAATTTTATAATCTCCACTCATTCCCATAGAAAGAATTGAGAATTGAGAATTAAGAATTGAGAATTTTTTATAAAACTGATGAAGAGTGTCAAATTCAGCTTGCACTTGATTTTCATCAGGGGTATTAGTGCTCATTCCCATTAATCCAATAATTTTTATTCCTTTTAATTGTGGAAGCTCTTCACTGTTTATTAATGCTTTAGCATCAGTTTGATTTAAACCAAACTTACTATCTTCTTTCGCAATTTTAACTTGCAGTAAGCAGTTAATTACTCTATTGTTCTTGAGCGCTTGTTTATTGATTTCTTTCAATAGTTTAAGACTATCAACAGCGTGAATCAAACTCACAAATGGAGCAATAAATTTTACTTTGTTAGTTTGTAAATGGCCTATTAAATGCCATTCAATATCTTTGGGTAGGTCTTCGTGTTTCTGTGCTAATTCTTGGACTTTGTTCTCTCCAAATATTCGTTGTCCAGCATTGTAAGCCTCTAAAATATCTTCGTTAGGCTTGGTTTTAGAAACAGCTACCAAGGTAGCTGTTTCTAGTAATTCAGATTTTATTTTTTTTATGTTGTTGGCGATTGACATTTTATTCTATTTCGTCATTGCGAATGAGGAACGAGTGAAGCAATCTTATTATAAAAGGAAGAAAGATGCTTCGTACCTTGCAATGACGTTTAAATTATAATTCATGAACAAACATTCCGCTTCTTAACTTAGGTTCAAACCAAGTTACTTTAGGAGGCATAATCATATCGTTATCAGAAATATCCATTAACTGTTGCATACTTACTGGATTTAAAGCAAAAGCAACTGCCATCTCTCCAGAGTTTACTCTTTTTTCTAATTCACCTAATCCTCTAATTCCACCAACAAAATCAATTCTTTTATCAGTTCTTAAATCAACAATATTTAATAATGGTTCTAATACTTGTTTAGATAAGATGGTAACGTCTAAAACTTCAACAGGGTCATTATCATTATAAGTTCCTTCTTTAGCCACTAATTTATACCATTTGTTGTTGAGGTACATTCCAAAATGGTGTAAAGCATTAGGTTTGTATTCCCCTTCATTTTCTTCAACATCAAACTTTTCTGAAACTTTAGCAATAAATGTTGCTTCATCCATTCCGTTTAAATCTTTAGCAACTCTGTTGTAATCAATAATTTTTAATTGATTATCAGGGAAAAGTACTGCCATAAAGTAGTTATACCTTCCTCCATCAGCTGCGTTTCCTTTAGCTTCATTTCTAAATTCTTCACCAACTAATGCTCCAGCAGCAGTTCTGTGATGACCATCAGCAACATAAATACTTGGAACTTGTGCTTCAAATAAAGCCTTAATAGCAGTAACCTTATCAGTATCATTTATTATCCATAAAGTGTGTTGTAAACCATCATCAGTAGTGATGTCATAAACTGGAGCGTCATTTTTTACATCTACCACCAATTCATCAATAGAATTAACATGAGGATAAGCAAAAAATACCGGTTCGTAATTTAATTTACTATAACGTACATGGTTTTTTCTATCCTCTTCTTTATCTGGACGAGTTAACTCATGTTTTTTAATAACGTTATTGAAATAATCATCAATAGAACAACAACCAACTAAACCAGTTTGTGTGTGACCATTCATAACTATTTGGTAAGCATAATAGTTTTCAGTTTCATCCTGAACCATTAAACCAGCATCAACCAATCTATCAAAATTTTCTTTCCCTTTTTTATATACTTCAGCAGCGTAATGATCTGCATCATCAGAAAACTCTAATTCTGGTTTTATAACTCTGTAAAAGCTATTTGGATTGTCTTTACAAATTTCTCGTGCCTCTTGTGCATTTAATACATCGTAAGGACGACTTGCTATTTCTTTAACTTTATCCTCTATAGGACGAAAAGCTTTAAATGGAACTAATATTGACATAATTTTAGATTAAGCTGTTACTGTTTCAAAATGATTAATTATTTGTTCTGCTAACTCTTCTCCAATTCTATTTTGTGCTTCTCCTGTAGCAGCTCCAGTATGTGGAGTTAATGAGATTTTAGCATGTTTCAATAAATCTTCTCTTGGAGTAGGTTCATTCGTAAAAACATCTAAGGCAGCGTGAGCAACTTTGCCTGAATCTAAATTAGCAATTAAAGCAGCCTCATCAATAACACCACCACGGGCAGCATTAGCGATAATTACTCCATCCTTCATTTTAGCAAACTCATCATTTCCTATTAATGCGTTACCATCTGCTGGCATTGGCATGTGCATTGAAATAAAATTAGCGTTAGCTAGTAATTCATCCAAAGTTATAGTAGAAATTTCTACACTTACAGTTTGTGTGGCAACAGGAATATTTACAACTGCTTTATTAACATAAGGATCATAAGCGATAACTTTCATTCCGCAACCTAAAGCGTAAGAAGCAAGGCTTTGTCCAATTCTTCCAAAACCAATAATTCCAATAGTTGCTCCTCTTAATTCAACACCTTTTCCGTATTTCTTTTTTAAGGTTTTAAAATCTGAACCTCCAGAAATAGGCATTTGTCTGTTGGCATCATAAATAGAGCGAGCAGCCCCAAATAAATGAGCCATTACTTGTTCAGCAACAGATTGCGATGAAGCAGCAGGTGTGTTAATTACTTTTAAACCTTTGTTTCGAGCATACTCAACATCAATGTTATCCATACCAACACCACCACGACCAATCAACTTTAATTCTGGACAAGCATTAATTAAATTTTCTCTAACCGTAGTTGCACTTCTAACTAAAAGACCAACATAGTTGTTTTCATTAATGGCATTAATTAAATCATCTTGCGCTACAGTTTCTGTGATAACTTTGTAACCTGCTTTTTCAAGATTTTCTTTTCCGATAGGAGCAATCCCATCATTTGCTAAAATTTTCATTCGAATAATGTATTAATATATCAATGTAAAAATGTAGCAATTGAATTGTTACATTTTTACATTGTTAAATTGTTTAATTAATTAGTTTTTTCATGGTGTCAACTAAGACTTGAATACTTTCTATAGGCATTGCATTGTATATTGAAGCTCTATAACCACCCACATCTCTATGTCCGTTAATTCCACTTATTCCTACTTCCTTCCACATAGAATCAAAAACTGCTTTTTTGCTTTCATCAGTTAATACAAACGTTACGTTCATATTACTTCTATCTTCTTTTGCCGCAGTTCCTTCAAATAGAGGATTACTGTCTATTTCATTGTATAGTAAATCTGCTTTTTCTTGATTTATTTTTTCTATCCATTCAATTCCGCCATTAGCTTTTAGCCATTCTAGTGTTAACATAGAAACATAGATTGGGTAAACAGGAGGAGTATTAAACATAGAGCCTTTAGTAATGTGAGTTGTTAAGTCTAACATGGTAGGAATCGTTCTTCCTGTGTTGCCAAGTAATTCATCTTTAACAATATAAAGAGTTGTTCCTGCAGGACCCATATTTTTTTGAGCGCCAGCATAAATCATTGCATAATCACTTACGTTAATTTTTCTACTAAATATATCTGATGACATATCAGCAATCAATAAAGTGTTTTCTTGAGTTGGGATGTTTTTGATTTGAGTTCCAAAAATAGTATTGTTGGTAGTAATGTGTAAATAATCTGTATTATCAGGAACAGAAAATCCTTTTGGAATGTAATTGAAGTTTTTATCTTCTGAAGAAGCAACAACAGTTAAGCTACCTAATTTTTCAGCTTCTTTTAATGCTTTTTTACTCCAAGCACCAGTGTTTAAATAAGCACCATTTCCATTCTCTTTCATAAAGTTTAGAATGGTTTTTAGAAAACCTGTACTTGCACCACCTTGTAAAAACAAGACAGAATAACCTTGAGGAACCTCTAATAACTCTTTTACTAGAGCAACAGCGTTATCCATTACAGCAACAAAATCTTTACTTCTATGTGAAATTTCTAAGATAGATAGGTTAAGATTGTTGAAGTTAACAACAGCTTCTGAAGCTTTTTTTAGGACATCTTGATTTAAGATACTTGGTCCTGCACTAAAATTGTGAATTTTTGACATTTATATGTTTTTTAAGTGTTTAAAATGTGATACAAAAATAGGACTTAAAGCAAGGCCAGAGGGTAAAGATTTGATAAATATTTATTAAGGTTTTTTTTACTTAAACCGAGCACTAGATTCTTTTTCTTTTTTACCTAAATCAAAAAAGTAAACCATAGAAAGCCTGACTAGTTTAAGCGTCTCTGTATTTAACCCATCATTACTATTTCTGTAATCTAATAATCCATGAGAATACATTAAGTTAAAATGTAAGTTGTTCATTTCGTAGCCAATACCAGCATTAAAGCCCATATATAATTTTCGCAAGCTTGTAGTACCGGATGATGATGAAGTTTTTGTTCCTGAACTAGGCAAGAAACTACTTGCTAAACCACCTAGTCCATTTCCTCCACCTCCTAATAAAGCATCTAAATCTATTACATCTAAGATTGGAATGTCAGTTATGACTTCTTCTTTTCGATTGGCAGAAATCAAAATTCCAACATAAGGCCCTAAATAGAAGTTTACATTTTTGTATTTATAGTTCGCTAATATGGGTATTTCGATAAATAATTCGGAGGTAATGCCTCTTGTAGTTTCAGTAAAATCAGTATTTAATCCTGGAATATTTAGGGTAGAGTCTAGTCCTAAACTATCTAACCCTACAGGCAAACCTAATCCTCCTCCAAGTCCGCCAAAATCGTTAAGAAAGTCATTGAATAACGTAAAAACAGAACCTGTAGTTTTTGATGAGTAGCCTTTCTTTTTTTGAGTAAGAAAAATGCCTGTACTTAGTTTGAACTTATTTGAAAAATGATATTTTAAGTGTCCTCCGAAGTGATATCCTAAATGATATTCTTGACCAATTTGAGAATGTTCAATAGGAATAATATTGACTCCAATTTCTGGACCTAAACTTATTTTTTGGCTAAATCCGATTAATGGAATTAAGAACGTAAGTATTATAATTATTTTCCACATGGTGTTATATTTTCTCAATGGTTTTCCCACCAATTATTAAGTCAGAATTTAAAGAGATTTTGTAATCAACATAGTTGTTTTGGCTTAAATCCATTTCATTAATAATATTTTTATAACTAATCTCTTTAGCTGAGAAAATTACTTCATTTATATTGTAAATTGAAATTAAATCGGGTAACTGATATAGCTTTCCAATGTATATTTTAGCATCATCTTTGTTCGTATCATTGCTCTTTTTTAGGGCTAAAATATTAACAGAAGATTGTTTTTCTTGAATGTTTGTTTTTATTTTTTTAATAAAGTTTAATCCTCCAGCAATAATGGTCGTTTTGGTGTTTTCTTTACGGAGTTTTATGGTTTGATAAGAATCTAAAATAATACGATTAATAGGTATAGCTAAAGCAATTAAACCGATAATGCTCAATAAATATTTAATAGAAAAAGAAGTAGATTCAGAAAATGTAAAATTGATAGCAAATAATAATATAGCTCCAATTAAAACCCCTAAAATAGTTCTATTAAGACTTATTTTTTTTGAATAACCACCACTAATTGTAATGCCAATAATAAAAGCAGAAAATACAGCTGCAACATTTAAAATACCATAATTATTACTGAGCTCAATTTGGTTAGGAAAGCCTAAGAAAGGTTTGATGTAGTTAAAGAATCCTAATGCTGAAGAGATTAAAATAATATCTGTTAAAATAAGTTTAGCTTTTCCGATAAATCGAAATAATATGGCTAAAAAAGCACGTAAATAGATGGCTATATTGATGAAGAATGAAAATGCTTTGGCTTTTTTTGCGAAGTGCTTTTTAGAAAAAATAATCATCGCATTGTAAAAGACAAATACATAATTGATATTTCCTTTTTTTGTACTTTCCCCTTTGTAATGGATTATTTTAACACTAGGTAAATAGTAATTTTTATAACCTCCTAAGTTGATTCTGTACGATAAATCAATGTCTTCTCCGTACATAAAAAAGGTCTCATCCAAATAGCCAATCTCTTCTAAAACTGATTTTCTCATCCACATAAAAGCACCCGAAAGAACTTCAACTTCGTTCGTTTCATTTTCAGGTAAGTAACCTAAATGGTATTTAGCAAAAATTTTAGATGTTGGAAAAATTTTAGATAACCCAAAAATTTTATAAAAAGAAACCGCAGGAGTAGGTAGTCCTCTTTTCGATTCAGGTAAAAAAATACCATTTCCATCAATCGTTTTAACCCCTAAACCACCTAAATCTGAATGAGCATCAGAAAATGCAATAGATTTTTCAAAAGCATCTTCTTCAACAACGGTATCTGGATTGAGTAATAAAACATACTTACCTTTAGCAATTGCAATTGCTTGGTTATTAGCTTTAGAGAAACCAACATTTTCTTTGTTGTGAATAATTTTAACGTCAGGAAATTGAGTTCGAACCATTTCTAAAGAATCATCAGAAGAATCATTATCTACAACAAAAACTTCTGCAGAAATATTAGGAATAGCTTTATAAACAGAAGTTAAACATTGTTCTAAAAAATGTCTCACATTATAATTAACTATGATTATCGATAACTGCATTTACCTTAGTGAAAGCGTATTTTTAAAAGGAATTCTGTTGAGCAAAGATCTTCCTAAAGTTAACTCATCGGTGTATTCTATTTCATCGCCAATTCCGACACCACGAGCAATAGTAGTAACTTCAATATTTAAATGAGCTAATTTTTTATAGATATAAAAGTTAGTAGCATCGCCTTCCATAGTGGTGCTCAATGCCATAATAATTTCTTTAGGTTCGTTCTTCGTTATTCGTTCAATTAGCTCATGAATTTTTATGTCACTTGGACCAATTCCTTCCATTGGAGAAATAATACCTCCCAAAACATGAAACTTACCCTGAAATTGATTTGTCTTTTCTATCGCAATAACATCTAAAATATTTTCTACCACACATATTATATTATTACTCCGCGAATTGTTGGAGCATAATGAACAAGTCGTACTATCAGAAATATTAAAACAGGATTCGCAATATTGAATTTGATTACTTAGATCGATAAAAGCTTTGCCAAACTCTTCAATTTCAAGTGTTTCTCTATTTAATAATTGAAGCACTAACCTTAATGCAGTTTTATTTCCAATGCCAGGTAGTGATGCTAGTTTCTCTACTGCGTTGTTAAAGGGAGAAGAAGAAATTTGGTGTAACATATTTTTTATTTAGAGAAAAGGTTGCTTCGATATTAGAATTAAGAGAATAGATTTTTTAGTCTTATCTCTTTTGTTTCTATTGTTTTGCCTCTTTTTTAACAATTTACTGTGAATCAAAATTAATATGTTTAATGTAAAGATGTAGATTTTTATTCATTTTTGTTTTAACAAATGAATCCAACAACCGTTATATTATTTATTGTAGCCTATTTTGGCTTGTTAATGCTCATTTCTCACTTTACATCTAAAGGAGCAACTAATGATTCCTTTTTTATAGGAGGACATAAATCGCAATGGTATTTGGTTGCTTTTGGTATGATTGGAGCTTCACTTTCTGGCGTAACTTTTATTTCTGTTCCGGGTTGGGTAGAGAGTAGTCAGTTTTCGTACATGCAAATGGTAATGGGCTATTTTGCTGGT
>JAESTF010000077.1 GCA_016763795.1 Flavobacteriales bacterium | reverse complement strand
TTATTTCTTATTTCAGTTAATGGTTTATCTCAAAGTAATTCTCCATTAAATCAATCTATATCTATTCAAGTAGAAAACGTCCCCATCAAAAAAGTACTGAAAGAGATTTCAAAAAAATATAAGGTAGATTTTTCATACTCCTCTAATATTGTTCCTGTTACTAATCTGGTAACGCTCAACGAAAAAGATGTTCCATTAAATAGTATTCTCGATAAAATGTTTTCAAATAAAAACATTGATTATCAATTGCTTAATGGAAAGATTATATTGCTTCCAAAAGCAAATAAAACAATAAAATATACAATTTCTGGGAGGTTAATAGATGCCGAAACCAATCAAACTATTCCTGGAGCAATTGTCATATTAGATTCTAATAAATACACCATTACAACTTATGACGGTGTTTTTTTATTCGCTGAAGTTTCAGCATCAGAACATCAACTGGTAATTAGAATGTTGGGTTATCAAACAGTTGTATTAGCCGGTAACAATTTCCCTTCCGAAATTAAAATGGAGTCTGCAGCCATAAAATTAGAACAAGCAATAATTATAGCAGATGCTATTGTTGATAGAACAACGGTGAGTGATGTAGTACTATCACAAAAAGAATTAAATATGGTTACTGGGTTTGCGAATGATCCATTAAATACTGTTGCCACTTTACCAGGAATTTCTAGTAAAGGAGGTGTTTTAGGGTCTAGTCAACTTTTTGTAAAAGGAGGAGATGCCAACGAAGCATTGTATTTTTTAGACAATGCTCCAGTATATTGGCCTTGGTATTTTTTTGGCAAATCTGTCTTTAATGTTGAGACCATTGAAAAAGCAGAAATTCTTACAGGAGGGTTTCCTGCATCTTACGGGAATTCAATGTCAGCGATATTTAACATGAAATCGAAAGATGGAAGTTTAAAAAACTTCGGGACATCTGTATCTGCTGGATTTTATGACTTTCAAGCAACAATTGAAGGTCCGATAGTAAAAAATAAAGTGTCGTTGTTGGTTTCTGGCAGAAGATCCTATTTAGACTTGATTATTAATAACTCTCCCACTAAAATTCCTTCATTTTCTGATATCACGTACAAAATAACATGGAATATTAACAGTAAAAATAAAATCTCTTTTAGTGGATTAAATACATATCAATTTTTCAGATTCAACAAAGATAGTGTTGATTTTGGAGAAGCAAAAAATGTTGATTTTAACGGAAATGTAAATACAGAAAGCCTACAATGGCAAAGCACCTTTTCTGACAAATGGTATAATAAATTATCGTTAAGTTATTCTTCTTTACAATCAAAAGGTGCTATTGACAGAAATTATAATAATAAAATATTTGGAGAATCTATTGGCGTTAGAGAGGATGTAACTCATTTTATTAATGCAAAACATAAAATTAAAGGAGGTTTTGAAGGGTACTTTGCAAACCTATTATTTTCTGGATATTCACCACTTGACCCATTGAATGAAAACTCTTCTGATAGTTCTGTAGTATTAATAAATCGAAACATTGATGAAAAAATAGTTACTGCTGGAGCTTATTTTTTGTATGAAGGGTACTTATTTAAAGCACTTAGAATAAATACTGGAATTAGAACAGACTACCAAGCTCTTAATAAAAATATTGATCTATCTCCCAGATTATCTTTAGGCTTCCACCTAACTAAAAAAATAGAGCTTAGAGCTGCTACAGGTATATATTACCAACCAGCTGATATTATTGGAATTAAGCTAAACCCAACACTAAAATCAAATAAGAGTATTCATTACATTTCCGGAATTAATTATAACATTAGTAATGAGATTAAAGGCTGGGTAGAAGGGTTTTATAAAGATTATGATAATTTAGTAGTGTTCGATTCTTTATTAAATTATACCAACAGTGGTTTTGGGAGCTCTAAGGGAGTAGCTCTAATTATAAAAAAGGAATCTAAAAAATTATCAGGATGGGTTTCTTACACCTATTCTATTTCTAAACGAAAAAATTCACTACATAAAAAAAATAACTCTTTTTTCTTTGACCAACCACACTTGTTTAATGTAGTTGTTAGCTATAATTTTACAGATAAGAAGCGGAAAATAATACCATCTTTAATCACCTTAGATTATCATTATAAAAGCGGAACACCTTTTACTCCAGTTATTGGAGCTACAAATAACAATGGCTCTTATACACCAATTACTGGCGAAACGTTATCCCAAAGAAACAAATCTTTTAATACGCTAAATGTGAAAGTGGAGTGGAGAACAAAAATAGGAAAACGAAAAAGAGTAGGGTTAAACTATTATTTTCAACTATGGAATTTGTTAAGTGCTACACATTTTGAAAAAAGAGTATCTGAATTGGGATCACAATATTCTAATAATGTAAATGAAATAGTCAAAGAAAATCGTGATTTATTAGTTTCTATAGGGTTTAGAATAGATTTTAATCGACCTTTAAAATAAACTGTATTTTTATATAGGGGTATTTTAAAGTAAGTTCGTCTAAGAGATATATAACAAATTAAAAAGATATTTATTATGAAAAGATTAGCACTAATTACATTGATAATGATAACTGTTTCAAAGTTATCCGCACAATTGGATACAAATTTCTTTCCGCAATTTACTCCTTATGCTCAAACCCCAGTAATTAATTATGGGGATGAAATTGCTGGGACACCATGGAATGACCCTTGTGTATTGAAAGAAAATGGGCAGTATATTATGTACACTTCTGGTGTCCAAGGAGGATTAAATCATCCAAATGATACGATAGGTATTTACCGTTGGCTTTCTAATGATGGATATAATTGGTCATTAAATCCCACAACACCTGTTTTAGACCATCTTGATGGAACATATTATGGTGGAGGTGTTGAAACACCATCAGTTGTTTTTTACAAAGGAGAATATCACATGTACAACACTGTTTATGCGGATACAAACAATTCTTTTCAATTTAAAATTTCTCACGCTACATCGCTTGATGGGATTACTTGGCAAATGGATGCCACTCCTGTGTTTGAGCCATCGAGTAATTTAACTTGGATGGATTTAATTGTAGCAGAACCTGGGGTAATGGTAAAAGAAGATACCCTATATCTTTTTTATGCTGCTGCGGGTTCTCTTAGTGGTTTCAGCATTGGTCTGGCTCGAAGTATTGATGGTGTTAACTTTATTGATACAACTCAAACTGCTAAACTTCCTACAGATGTTTATCAAAACGGAAATAACTATCAAGGATTATCAACTCCTTCACCTGTTATGATTGGAGATACTATTTATCTTTTTACTGATGTTGCTCAGAATGTTTTTGACACTACTTGGAAGCAAGTAGCGCTACATCAATTCAAGTCTTATGGTGATATTAATAAATGGCACCACGATACCCTTCCAATTCATGTGCGTGCTGATTTTTCTTGGACAGATGGAAACTTTGGAGCAGAAATATTTGCAATAACTCCTTTGTTAGACGGGAACAGATTAAGAATATGGTACTCAGGACATAATATATCAAGCATTGACACTACAGTTACACCTTTTGACACTACTTATAATGCTCATTTCATAGGAGGTATAGGAGGAGAATTGCATGTTGATGCTGGTTTTTGGGGGATAGGAACTTCAGAGTATGTGTTTCCTAATTCAGTCGGAATTAAAGATGCAGCATATATAAATGAAAAAATTTCTATATCATATTATCGGAATAAAGGAGTAGTAGAAACAAAAAATAATTTACAATCAACAATAAATATCTACTCAGTTAGTGGACAATTATTGTATCGAAATACTTTTACAAATACACTCAATTTTAATATCGATTATGATGGATTAATTTTGATAAATGTGATTAACGACAACTCAGTGCTTACTCAAAAGTATATTTCATTTAAAATGTAATTATGAGGAAGATAACTATACTATTATTCATATTAATTAACATCAATTTTGTTAATGCACAAAATCTTGTGGTAGGATTTACAGACCCAAATGAAATCTTAAATTTAAATTCAGGGTCTTATGCTTATGATACTGTTTTTTTGATAAACAATGCCACGTTGAACATTACTAACCAAACTCAATTTATTGTAAATGATGTATTGGCTACTACAGGAACAAGTGATTTAAACGTTTCAAATAGCTTGTTTGAAGTGAATGAACTATTTATTTCTAAAGACAGTTCTACAGTACATTTGTCAGACACGTTAACTTTAGCTTGTAAAATATACGTTTCAAACTATTCCATTTTAAATATTGATTCGGCTACTGTAAGTATTCCTATGACTTTTAAAAGTGAATTCGGGTGGTGGGGGTTTAATAATTCTTTATTTGAAATTACCAATTCAGATTTTAATCTTGGAACAGGTGCTTTGGACGGTAGTTTTACAGATAGTGCAAATTTTATTCAAACCAATAACCAGTTTTTATCAACTATGCTTCCTATGACATTAGGATTGGCTGGTAATTCAGTAATAATAATAGACAGTTGTTTAGGAGGGATGGAGTTTGTAATAGCAGAAAATGCAGATGTAACCATTCAAAATTCTAACTTTTTTATGATTTGGTACACTTTTTCAGATGGAGATACTGCTAATTATGATTATCCTCCAGCAAATTCTATACTAATCCCAGGGTCAAGTAATATTACAGGCAGCTATCAATTTTCAGCTGTTTTGCCTAATGTTTCGGGACTTGATCTTGATGTTTCGATACAAAATACAGATGGGGTTTATTGGGGAATAATTTCCAAAAAAAATAGTAATGTAATAGTTAATAATTCATCTATTTTAGCTTGTGGTTTTTATTTTGATGGGACTACTAGAGATAGAGCTTCCGGGTTTATAGATGCTCAATTCTATCCGTCCTATAGCTCTCCTTTTTTAGATAGAGGCTTTTCAATCAATAATACATCTGTTAATGCTTGGAATTTTTATCAGAGCGATACATCAGAAATTATTATTGACAGCTGCATTTATGGCGAATCTCTAGGGTTTGGAAATGGGGTAACTAAAGTTTATAATAGTACCTGTGATGGAACTGGAGGTTATTTGGGCGGAATGGACAATAGTAAAACGTATGTGTATTCATCTCAAATAATAAGGCAAAATGGAACAGCACAAATAGTTAATTTTAAAGATAGCTCAATTGCGTGGTTTTATAATTCAACTATTACAGGAAATATTGTTGTTAGTAATGATGTTCAGTTATTTTTTGGAAATACTACATTTACAAGCAGCCCGATAACGAACAATAACGCCTACTTTGCCGAAGTATGGATAGATACCATTAATAATGCATCAATCAATTCTACAGTTAGTATTACAGGAAAGGTTTGGGGAATTAATGGTCCATCAAATAATTCAATGATTACAAGATATGTTGTGGAGTATTCATTACCAGATTCTACTGGACTTACATTGATTACAGATAGTAGTGCCGCATCTTTTAATATTATAAACAATACATTATCTAATTGGAATACTCAAAGTTTATCAGTTGGAAATTATCTGGTATGGGTAACAATTTATGTTGATGGCGATACCGCTATTAGTTGCCGTAGAGAAATTTTTCTTGATAATAATACAGGAGTGAATGAAGAAAAAGATTCAAGAAATATTTCTATTTATCCTAACCCAGCAACAAAACAACTCACCATACAATCAGCATCAAAAATTAAATCCATTAAAATTTATGATTTATTTGGCAGATTAATCAAAATAGTTTTTAGTAATAACACCTTATCCCAAACAATAAATATTGAGAATTTAACGAGTGGATTATATATCGTTAATGTAACATCCGAAAAAGGAAACAGTAAATTAAAATTCATAAAAGAGTAAATTAATCTGTGGTGCTTTGGAAACACTCTTTAGAAAAAAGTGTCAATTCGAGTGTTTTAAGGAACGAAAAATGTACCGAGAATAACTTTTTAACACAAAATTTGTGTTCTCGATACAAAATTCTTTCAGAATTCCACTCGAACTGACAATTTCACTCCAAATGCACCACTGGTTAAATTAATAGTATTTTTAATAGGGGTATTTAAAAGCTAATTCGTCTAAGGAGTATAAGAAACTATAAAATACTAGTTATGAAAAAAATACTGCTACTTACGTTAATCTTAATCACTGCAATTATTAATGCCCAAACCTTTAAAAAAGGTGCTTTCACAATAAGTATCTCTGAAGGTGTTGTAATGGCAAATTACACTACCAAAAACCTTTCTTCAAAGGCTAATGATATAAATATTGAAAATCCATCGCAGACAACAACTTACCTTGAAGGAATAAGAGATCCTTTAATTTTTGAATACGGAATTACTAACCGAATAGGATTAGGTATAGCTTTTGGCGGAGATTTATGGAAAATGGATGGTTCGTATTATGGTATAAATGATGCAGACCAAGGACTAAATATTACGACCTACGAGGTTACGTTTGATATTAACTACCATACATTAATTAGTAGGAGAGTAGATTGGGCAATTCATACCTCTGTTGGAGTTTTATCGGTTGGTTTTAATGAAAAATTTAATGACAAAGAATATAACTATTTTGCCGATGGACATATTTTACGTTATGGAACATCTTTACGTTATTACATCTGGAAACGCTTTGCAGTAATGGGTATGATAAGCCATTATCAAAGTAAATCTTCTCCAAAAAACAACGAAAAAAACAATTTAAAAGATGATTACTCAACCAATATTAATGGATGGGCTTTTGAGGGTGGATTTTCTTTTAGAATAGGGAGATTTGACTGGAAAAAAGAAGATTATAAAAAAGTTATACCACCTTCAGCAAGGTTCTAAAAGCAACGAGTAAGATGCTACATCCTTAAAGATCATAAACTTCTTCAAACTGACCATTTATTACCTTAAATCTTCTACCGCTAAAATCTAAAATTTCGCCTTCTTTTAAGGTTGTAATAATGGTTAAATCTTCCTCCATAGTATGGATAGACCCTCCATTTTTCTTAATCATGTTTAAATAATCTACATTTATACCATAATACGTACCGCATAAAATTAAACGGATAGGTTTTTTTACTTTTCTTAATAACTTCAAATCTCGAGGGGTTGCAAAGTTATCGGCAATCATTATAAGTTCCTCTGAATTAGGATATTTATCCATTGCCGCTATTGCAGCTTCTATGTTGTTTTCTATTATGTCGCCACTACAACAAAACATAGTTTGCTCCGCTAAATCCAATAAATCATCATAGGTTTTGGCTTCTGCCTGATATATACCTCCTACTTTCCCAGGTTTTTTCAATGTGCTTAACATGCCATTTCCATCATTAAAAAAAGTTAAATATTTAATTCTTTCGTCTAAAGTATTTAATTTGAACCATAAAATTAATTGATTGGTATAAGGCATCATACTGCAAGTTAAATCGGCAACGATGCTCATCTTCTTCCAATGTTTATTCCTTTCAAGTGAATTAAAAACAGTGTTATCACATAGCACCTCTGGTGGAAAATAGTAATCATTTAAGGATTGAGTTATGTTTTCATTGTAGTAAGGGCCTAAATTGTTAATATGTTTAATATAGACAAGGTTAGTTTCTAAGGAAAAAACAAAGACATTCTATAGATTCCTCCAATAAGTTTTTGCCTTGCAGGACGATTGATTTTTTCTGGAATATGGATAATTCCGGGCAACCATTTAATCATCTTTTTTAACGCATATGCGACATTAGATTGACATTCTTTAGTTAAATCATCACTCATTTTTATTTTACTTAATTTTCCGTATTCATCAATATAAAATGTGACATTTAGTTCTCCTGAAACATTGTCTTTTATCATGGATTTAGAATAAGGAATAGATTTGAGAAGGTACTTTTTTAAGGCATCCATTCCTCCTATATATTTTGGCTGATTATTGTAGCTGTGTTTCGTATTTTTAGCAATAGAATCATCGATAATTGCACGCTCTTCGGCACTTTTCCCTAAAGAATCTTTACAAAGTGTTATGTTTGCTTCAACTAATCCTTTTAAAATATCGAATTCAGTTTCACCATCTTTCCCAACAATTTCCGGTCGGAGTGTAATTAAATAGCCATGAAAATAACCTTTATTTCTATCACTATGCGTGTCTTTTTGCTCGATAAATTGCCAACTAATTAAACCATTATTTATTAATTCAGGTCTGTGCTTTTTCAATTCAGTAAGTCGCTTTCGATTTAATTTTTCTTGGTCAAATTGTTTCTTGTCGGATTCAGTATAGATTAAGGCTATAGAATAAATTACTTGGTTAGTTAGAAAATTTAATTCTTTAGGGCTTTCTATTTTACTGGAAGAATGTTTTAGATGAACTAATTTCTGATTCTTCTTTATGGTTGATGTATCAAAATGAGTAATGTATAAAGTTGGTGATGTCTTAACAATAAAGTCAATGTTTTGTCCAAAATAAAAAGATGAAGTAACAATTAAAAATAGGCTTGTTATAATTAATTTTTTCATAAAAGTAGGGATATAGCAGTTGGTTTAAACCACCTCCAATAAAGTTCTAAAAGCAACAAATTTCCCTTGGTAGCGTTTCCCATGAGCTTCTTGTAAAGGTGTAGCACATTTTTCTTGGTACTCATCTAAATCAGCCATAGAATTGCAAGAGTATTGAATGGCATAAGTATGTCCAGTTTCATCTTCTTGTGTAGTGATAACTTTGGCAATTTTGTTTTCTAAAAAATAACCTGTTTCCATTACTTCAGGTATATGAACTTCTTTCATCCATTTTATCCAATCTAAATGAACTTCTTCTTCTACGTTTACTGTTACGTTGTATATAATCATAATGCGAAATTAGTAAATAGTTTTAGCTTTTGTTTATTTTGAAAATCGTACTTACCTATAAGCTGTTTTTGAAGAAGAAAAATCATTTAATAATATTAGCGAAAATAAATGTTGTATATTTTTTGAATTACTCAATAAAAATGACTTATTTTGCAGTCCTCAAATTTTAAAGAGAAAAGAGATGTCAAGAGTTTGCGATTTAACAGGAAAGAAAGTAATAACAGGTAATAATGTTTCTCATTCAAAGAGAAGAACAAAAAGAAAGTTTTACCCAAACTTACAAACTAAGAAATTTTATATTCCAGAAGAAGATAAATGGGTTACCCTAAAAGTGTCTGCTTCTGCAATTAAAAACATTAACAAACTTGGTGTTGCTGCTTGTATTAAAAAAGCAGAAGCAAAAGGTTTTATGTAAAATATTAATATTGTTTTAGGCAATATAAAAAAAACGCTGTTACTTTGTAGCAGCGTTTTTTTTGTTTTTTATTTTGTCATGCTAAGTTTGTCGAAGTAGACAGAAAAACACTACAGCCAACATGAAGAAACTATTTATCATACTGTTATTTTTTCCGTGCTTTTTATCAGCTCAGGATATTGATTTTAGTCTCCTTTTAAATTTATTTCCAGATACAAATAGTACAAGAGCAGATTATGATATAGATTTCTTGCCTGCTTCTTTCTTTGCTAAAAATAGACAGGAATTGCGAGATTCTATGCCAAAAAATTCTGTTGCAATTTTGTTCTCGAGCCCTGTTCGGAATAGATCTAACGATGTAAATTACGAATACCATCAAGACCCTAATTTCTATTATTTAACTGGGTTGACAGAGTCACACGCTGTTGTAATTATTTACAAAGAAGAGCAAGAATTTGAGAATGATTTAAAAACCAATGAAATTCTTTTTCTTCAAAAAAAAGATAAAAGAGATGAAGTTTGGATAGGAAAACGATTGGGAATTAAAGATGCGGTGTTTAACTTAGGAATAAAAACGGCAATGGGAAACGAAGCGTTCTTAAGTTTTGAAAGTGAATATGAAAATTTTGATCAAATTTTGATATTTAAAGAAATTGAAGATGTGAGAAATACGGATAAGAAAGGGGATTTATTTGGATTGTTGCAATCGTTCAGTGCTACCACAAAAGGTCTTAATAATATAAATACACGGAACTTACTTGTTATTATGGCGAGTTTACGACAAATTAAATCTCATCAAGAAATTGTTTTAATGCGTAAGGCAATTGAGATAACTTGTGATGCTCAAATTGAATTAATGAAAGCCTTAAAACCAAAGATGATTGAATATGAATCTGAAGCAATAGTTGAATATATTTTTAAGAAAAACGGAGCTGAGTACCCTGGTTTCCCTTCTATTTTAGGCGGTGGAGAAAATAGCTGTATTATTCACTATACTTCAAATAGGAAACAATTAACTGGTGAGGATTTATTGGTTAGTGATATTGGAGCAGAGTACCATGGTTATACAGCTGATGTTACTAGAACTTTGCCTGTAGATGGTCATTTCTCTAAAGAGGAAGCTGTTATTTATAACATTGTTTTAAAGGCGCAGCAAGCAGGCATAGACTCTTGTAAGGTTGGTAACAAATTTTGGACGCCACATAATGCTGCGACAAAAATTATTACAGATGAATTAATTGCTTTAGGGATTATAGAGAAACGGTATCATGTTCCGCGATATTTTATGCACGGAACTTCTCATTATTTAGGGTTAGATGTGCACGATTTGGGGTTAAATGGAAGATTAAAGTCCGGAAACGTAATAACTGTTGAGCCTGGAATCTATATTCCTAAGGGGTCTAAATGCGATACAAAATGGTGGAATATTGGTATACGAATTGAAGATGATATGTTAATTACTCCTAATGGACCAGAAAATTTATCGGCTAAAGCCCCAAGAACAATTCAAGAGATTGAAGATTTGATGAAGGAGAAGAGTAGTTTTGAGTAAGCTACTTAATAAGTCCCCATCTACCTTTCCTAAAAAACATATTCCCATAAAATGGTGAATCAAAAACTAAATAAAATCCCCACGATTCTCGATAAATAGTTGGATTTGATTTTAGGATATGATAAGAAGGATTTTTTATTATAATTTTTAACCTAGCAGAATTATTTAAATTAACTGCTTTAGTCATTCCCACATAAGTTTTAAGAATTTTTTCTTTATCAGTTAAATAAAAATATAAAGAATCATTTTGTTTTATTTCAAATCTAAAGTGAGAGTATTGCTAATCTGCATTTTCTCCAGAAAAAAAATCTCGATCGATAACATATTCTCCATAAAAGTCATCTTTTCCAAGAATTATTTTTGAGACAAAAAGATTAAGTCCTACAAAAAAAATTATTAAACTAATAGCTCCAATCCAGATTATTTTTATGGCTTTTTTTGTGTTTGACTCTTTAGAAATAAAATATGTCGAAAGCGTTAAAACAATAAAAAATAAAGCAGCTATTAATTGAAGTAACAGCATCTTTATTTAAATTGATGTTTAATTCCCAACCTCACTCAAGAATTTAATACGAAGCATTCGCATTTCTTCTTCGGTAAATGCGCCTTCAAATTCTTCTATAGCTTCTTCTACATCATCACTTTCTGCTTCCATAAAATACTCAAAAACCTCTTCTTGGTCCTCCTCATCTATTTCTTGGTCTATGCAGTAATTTAAGTTCACTTTAGTTCCTGAATGTACAATGTGTTCAATTTCAGTTAAGATTTCACTCAAATCTTTCCCCTTCATTTCAGCAATTTCTTCAACAGGTATTTTACGATCGATACTTTGGATTACAAAAACCTTAATGGCAGATTTATTTACAATAGATTTTACTACCACGTCTAGTGGGCGTTCAATATCATTATCTTCAACATAACGCTCTATTATGTCTAAAAATTCCGCTCCAAATTTTTCGGCTTTTCCTTGTCCAACACCAGAAATGTTAGTCAGCTCTTCCATTGTAATTGGATAGCGAGTTGCCATATCTTCTAATGAAGGGTCTTGAAAAATCACGTAAGGGGGTAATCCTTTTTCTTTACCAATAGATCTTCTAAGGTCTTTTAAAATATTAAACAATACTTCATCGGCAGCTCCAGCACCACTTTTCTGTGGTATTATAATATCTCCATTATCTACATCGCTATAGTCATGGGATTTTACTAAATCTATAGAAATTGGGTTTTCGATAAAAGCTTTCCCTTTTTTGCTCACTTTAAGAATTCCGTAATTTTCAATTTCTTTAATAATGTATCCGTAAATGATGCATTGTCTAATCGTTGCATCCCAATATTTGTCATCTTTTTCGTTCTCAATGTCTTCGCCTTTTCCAAATAGCTTATGTGCATCGTGCCCGAAAGATTTTATATCTGAACTTGCTTTTCCCGCAACAAAATTGGCAATGTATTTTGCTTTAAAAACTTCCTTTAAACCTAAAATAGATTGCAATAAGATTTTTACATCTTCTTTTCCTTCAAATTTTTCTTTCGGATGTGCACAGTTGTCACACATTCCTGTATCTGCACAAACCGAATCTTTATATTCTTCACCAAAATAGTGTAACAATTGTTTCCTTCTACAAACTGCAGTTTCTGAGTAAGAAACCATTTCAAAAATTAATTGTAAACCTATTTCTAATTCTGCGACAGGTTTTCCGTGTAAGAATTTCTCTAATTTTTCAATATCTTTATAACTGTAAAAAGCCAAACAGATTCCTTCTCCGCCATCTCTTCCTGCGCGACCTGTTTCTTGATAATAACTTTCTAAACTTTTTGGAATGTCGTGGTGTACTACAAAACGTACATCGGGTTTATCTATTCCCATCCCGAAAGCAATAGTTGCTACAATTACATCTGCATCTTCCATTAAAAAGGCATCTTGATTTCGAGCTCTTGTTCCTGAATCTAACCCTGCATGATAAGGCAATGCATTAATCCCATTCACTTGTAATAATTCAGCAATTTCTTCTACCTTTTTACGACTCAAACAATAAATAATGCCTGATTTTCCTTGATGTCCTTTAATAAATCGTATTATTTCTTTTTGCACATCCTTTTTTGGGCGTATTTGATAATAAAGGTTTGGTCGGTTAAATGAAGCTTTATAAACTTTCGCCCCAACCATTCCTAAATTTTTTTGAATATCTTCTTGTACTTTTGGCGTTGCTGTTGCTGTTAATGCAATAATCGGGACTCTATCTATCGCTTCAATAATTGATCTTAGCCTTCTATATTCTGGTCTAAAATCGTGTCCCCATTCCGAAATACAGTGAGCTTCATCAATTGCGAAAAATGAAATTTTAATGCCTTGTAAAAAGGCTACATTTTCTTCTTTAGTTAATGATTCTGGTGCAACATATAACAACTTTGTAATGCCGCTGCTTACATCTTCTTTAACTTGTTTTGCTTCTGTTTTGGTAAGTGATGAGTTATAAAAGTGTGCAATTCCATGTTCAGAGGATAAACCTCTAATAGCATCTACTTGGTTTTTCATGAGAGCAATTAGTGGAGAAACAATAATTGCAGTTCCTTCAGAGATTAATGCGGGTAATTGATAACATAATGATTTCCCTCCTCCAGTAGGCATTATCACAAAAGAATCATGTCCTTCTAATAGGTTTTCTATAACATCTTCTTGGTCTCCCTTAAAAGTATTAAAACCAAAATGTTTTTTGAGATGTTTTGTTAGTGGGGTTTTTAACGTTTGCATTAAATTGTAGTTTCTTTATAATTCATTTACATTTGTATATAAATGTACGACAAATTAATTGGTCTCATTTATTTTTTTATAAAACTTATTCAATTTGAATTCAGCAGAAGATATAAAACGTATAGCCAAACAAACATTAGAAATTGAAGCAGCTTCTATTTCTGGTTTAATCAATTTTATTGATGAAAATTTTGTAAAAACGATTCAGCTTATTATGGTTTCGAAAGGGCGAATTGTTGTTACTGGAATAGGCAAAAGTGCCAACATTTGTCAGAAAATTGTTGCGACTTTAAATTCTACAGGAACACCGGCTTTATTTATGCATGCAGCCGATGCGATACATGGAGATTTGGGAAACGTATTAAAAGATGATATTGTTATTTGTATTTCTAAAAGTGGAGATACACCAGAAATAAAAGCATTAGTTCCATTAATTAAAAACTTTGGTAATTCGCTAATTGCAATAACTGGTAACCCAGATTCTTTTTTAGGAAAACAAGCTCATTATGTGCTAAATACTTTTGTGGAAAAAGAAGCTTGTCCGAACAATTTAGCGCCAACAAGTAGTACTACTGCTCAATTAGCAATGGGAGATGCCTTAGCAGTCTGTTTGTTAGAAAGTAGAGGTTTTGATAATAAGGATTTTGCAAAATTCCATCCTGGAGGAGCGTTAGGGAAAAAATTATTTTTAAAGTATCAGACATCTACCCAAACAATGAAAAGCCTGCAGTTTTACCAAGTAGTTCTATTAAAGATGTTATTTTGGAAATTTCTTCTAAACGTTTAGGAATAACAGCTGTTACTGAGAACGAAAATTTAATTGGAATTATAACTGATGGAGATTTGAGAAGAATGCTAGAAAATACTTCTGATTTTAACGATTTATCTGCTGTGAGTATTATGAGTACATCTCCAAAAACGATTAATAAAAATGAGATGGCAACCACTGCTTTGGCTCAAATGCAAAACAATAACATTACTCAGCTTATCGTTGTCACTGAAAACACTTATTTAGGAGTAATTCATTTACATGATTTGTTAAGAGAAGGGATTGTTTAAATGAAGTTATAGATGTTAAATGTTGATGTATTAAATAATTTTGAATTCATATTTCAAGATTTAACACTTGCCATTTCTTTTACCTCAGCACCAACAATCTTTCAGAATCTAATTTTATAAAGATAAAAAGTAAAATTGTAAACGACCACAACGAAGAACCTCCATAACTTATAAAAGGGAGTGGAATTCCAATTACAGGAGCTAGGCCAATAGTCATTCCGATATTTATTAGAAAGTGAAAAAACAATATAGAAGCAACGGCATAACCATAAACCCTACTAAAAATAGATCGTTGTCGTTCCGCTAAAAAAAGTAATCGCAAGAACAATGCAATGTAAATTAGCATTAAAACAAATGTTCCGATAAAGCCCCATTCTTCGCCAATGGTACAAAAAATAAAATCGGTGCTTTGTTCAGGAACAAAATTAAATTTAGTTTGAGTTCCCTCTAAAAACCCTTTACCAGTAAACCCTCCTGAACCAATTGCAATTAACGATTGTTTAATGTTCCATCCATTTCCTTGTCGTAGCTCTCTTAAGCTATAGCGTTTTTCACCAATATTATCTCTGTATTCTTGCTTTTCTTCCTTACTAATTCCTTCGGTATCTCTTTTTACTTTGAGGTCTTCTATTTGTTCAATTAACTTATCTTCCTCTCCTAACAGTACTGTAATTCTTGTTCTTTGATGTTCTTTTAGCACTTTATTAAAAGCAAAATCGATACTAAAAATAAAAGAGCAAGTCAATACAAAAATTAAAACACTCATATAGTGAACACCTTTATCTTTCATCTCTTTTTTAGTGATGAGATATGCAATTAAGAAAAATAATGACCCTCCAATTCCATAATAAATAATAGTTTCATTTAGTTTATAATGAAAAAGCAGATACACTAAAATTGAAAATATTGAAGTAGCAATCAACATTGTTTTTAAATGGTATTTAGATATGGTGTAGATAACAATATATGTAAAAGTTGCAGTTAAAATAATTGCTATTGGCCCAAAAATAAGTGTTAATACAAAAACAATAATTGCTAAAATTCCGAATAGTAGTATGTTTCCTGATAAACCTTCACGATACAAAACAAATATAAAAGCAGCATAAACTAAGGTTGATCCCGTATCGTTTTGTAATAGAATAAATACTGCCGGTAAACCAATAATAATAGCAGCCATCACTTTCGTTTTAATATCTTTCATATTAATATCGATGGCTGAAAGATACTTTGCTAACGCTAAACTGGTGGCAAATTTGGCAAACTCTGAGGGTTGAATTTTAATACTCCCAAACTGAAACCAAGAAGTAGCTCCGTTTATTTTAACACCAAACACCAGTACTCCTAATAAAGAAAGCAGTACTAAGCCATAAATTGGAATGGCAAAAGCAGTGAAAAACTGACTATCCATTAAAAGAATAGCAAATGCGATGAGTAAGGCTAAACCAATCCACATTAATTGTTTGCCATAACGCTGTGTGATATCAAAAATACTGTGATGGTCTTCGTTATAAACTGCTGCATAAATGTTTATCCAGCCAATAAAAACAAGCGAGAGGTAGAGCAATATAATTGTCCAGTCAATATTAGAAAATATACTTTTATAATCTCTCACTTTTTGGCTTTCACATTTAAAAGGTTGGCTTCTAAAATTCGTTTTTCTTTTCGGATGTTTTTTGTGGAAATACTATCAGTTAAATATTGCTCCATCATTAAACTTGCAATTGGAGCAGCCCATGTTCCTCCAAAGCCAGCATTCTCTACATAAACCGCAATAGCAATTTTAGGGTCATCTTTTGGTGCAGAAGCAATAAAAATTGAATGATCTTCTCCATGTGGATTTTGAGCTGTTCCTGTTTTTCCACAAACAACAATATTCTTTAAGCGAGCTCTTCTAGCTGTCCCTCCACTTTCATTTACCACTCTTTCCATTCCATTAACAATAGGTGTGAAATACTGTTTGTCGATTCCTACAAAATTTTTAACGGTAAATTTCTCTGGTATTTGATCCGTTTTATCAATATGCTTAATAAAATGAGGGGTGTAATAATATCCTCTATTTGACATAATTGCCGCTAAGTTTGCCATTTGTAATGGTACTACTAAAATTTCCCCTTGACCAATATCTAAGGATCGAATCGTGCTAAAAGCCCATCTCCCCTCCCCATACCATCGATTATAAAAATTAACTCCAGGAATTACCCCTGACTTAACCCCAGGGAAATCAGTAGTTAACGTTTGCCCTAAACCAAATTTTTGTACTTGCTTTGCCCAAATTCCTAAACCAATTTCACTATCTTTATAGATACTTTTTGCTTTTCCCTGTTGAATAATTCGTTTAAATAATTGCGTGTAATAGGGGTTGCAAGACATTTTAATTGATTCGGAAACATCTCTTGCTGAAGGATGTGGATGGCACCCAACCATGCTCCTTATACATGTGAACCCTGAGTTTTCTGTAATCACGCCATCTTGCATGCCAATTAAAGCCTGTATTGTTTTAAATGTGGATCCTGGAGGATAAGCCGCCATTGTAGCCCTATTAAACAAGGGGTTTAGAGTGTCTTTACTTAATATGGGATAATTCTTTTTTACCGCTCTTCCTACCAACATATTTGGATCATAACTTGGAGCAGAAACTAAGGCTAAAATTTCACCTGTTTTAGGTTCGATGGCAACAATACTCCCTTTTTTATTTTGCATTAACAACTCTCCGTACTCTTGCAAAACAATATCTAATGTTGTACGAATTATAGTTCCTGTAACTGCCATTGTATCAGAATCGCCATCTAAATAGCTCCCTTTTTCACGGTTATGAACATCTACCAATACTCGTTTCACCCCTCTTGTCCCTCGTAACAAATCTTCGTAAGAATATTCTAATCCACTTTTACCAATATAATCACCTGATTTATAATAAGAATTTTCTTCAACCGTTTTCTGATTCACTTCTCCAATATATCCTAAAATATGTGCAGCACTATTTCTTGGGTATTTTCTTAATGTTCTGGTTTGCACAAAAAAACCAGGGTAGCGAAATAATTGTTCTTGAATATTGGCGTAAGAAATGGAGGATATTTCTTTTAAAAAAGTAGAGGCTTTATATCTTGAATATTTTTTTGCTTTGCTAAATTTTTCACGAAATTCTTCAATTTCAATTCCTAACAAACTGCAAAGAGCAGTTGTATCTACTGCTTTTACTTGCTTTGGAATTAGCATTAAATCGTAAGCAGCTTCATTGTAAACTAGTAACTCTCCTTTTCTATCATAAATTAATCCTCTTGCTGGATATTGTGTTATCTCTCTTAGTACATTACTGTCAGAATCTAGCTTGTATTTATCGTTTAGTACCTGAATGGTAAACAATCGAGCAATAAAAAGAATTCCTACTACCAAAAATATTAATCCAACAATAAATTTTCTGTTGGATAAATTCATGATTTTGTAGTGGATTGATAATTGAAAAGTTGTACAATTATTACTAAGATTAATGTAAAAAAGGTGCTTGCAATTGATCTTCCGAACGTGTAAAAGAACTGTGTTAACTTAAAGGATTCTATATAAAATAAGAAAAGATGATGTAGTAATACTAAAATAACTGCGTATAATAAGTACCATGTTAAGCCCATAAATTGTACGTTGGGTTTTGAATTAAACTCATATCCTCCTCGTGGTTCAACTAGTTTTTAGTAGATAGGCTCTGCAAAAAGCCATAAAAACAGTGGCAGAAGTGTGCATTCCTAGTGTGCTCGTAAAACTATCAATAGCAACCCCTAAAGCAAAACCTAATAGTAGCACTATCCAATTTGGGGTTTCAAAAGGTAAAGATAAGATGAAAAAAACATATAAGAATGGTACAACATAACCTCCAAACTCTACATTATTTAATATTAATCCTTGAAAAAGGACTAACAGAATAAAGCTGGCTCCATATTTTATAACATTTCCTATCATTATTGAACTGCATCATTTAGTGCTTCTAATTCTTCTTGCTCTTCTTTCATCCACGATTTCACAATAAATACGTGTGACAAGCTTTTATAATCAACTGACAATTTAATGTTTATGTTATAAAAGTTATTTCCTTCGGGCAAATCAAAATCTTTTATTGTTCCCACTAAAATACCCTCAGGGTAAACCATAGAATAACCAGTAGTTATAATTACATCACCCACATTTAGTTCTACATGATTTGGAATGTCTTTTAATTGAGCGCTACGATAATCTCCTAATTCCCAAACCAATGAGCCGATGTATCCAGATTTTTTAATTTTTGCACTCACGGCATTTTTCTCGTGTAAAACAGAGATTACAGAACAAAAGTTTTCAGATACATTTTTTACTGTACCAATTACACCTTTAGCAGAAATAACACCCATTCCAGCTTCAATTCCATTAAGAGATCCTTTATCTATGGTAATGTAATTTTCTCTTTTATTAGTAGAGTTGTTAATTGCTTTTGCTGAGGTGTAAACATATTTCTGAGTATAAATAGTGTCATTAATTTCTACTATTATTCCATTAATTTTAGAAAATGTTCCTATTTGTGTAGATTTTAAACGTGCATTTTGTTCGGCTAATTCTGCATTTACTTCTTTTAAATTAAAGTAATCGTTTACATTATTTATTGTTGAGTAAAGGTTTCCTATTAAAAAATTAGAGGAGTTAAATACTTTTGAGTTTTGATAGTTATTGGTCCTTACTAATAATATGAAAGAAATAAATAGTAAAAAAATAAATAAGAATAGGAATGAATTTTTAGATAAAAACCGTATTAAGTTCTTCATTATTCAATCCTTGATTTATTTAGTTTTTCATTAAGAAAGGGTACTTACTTATATTTTTCAACGCCATACCTGTTCCTCTTGCTACACATCTCAAGGGGTCTTCAGCAATATGTACGGGGAGTTTTGTTTTAGCAGAAATACGTCTATCTAAACCTCTTAACATAGATCCGCCACCTGCTAAATATAATCCTGTTTTATAAATATCTGCTGATAATTCTGGTGGAGTCATTTCTAACGCACTTAATACTGCATCTTCTATTTTTGCAATCGATTTATCTAAGGCGTGTGCAATTTCAGAATAAGAAACTACTATCTCTTTTGGAGTCCCTGTCATTAAATCTCTTCCTTGAACGGCATAATCTTCTGGTGGATGTTCTAATTCTATAATTGCTGAACCACATTCAATTTTAATTTGCTCGGCAGAACGTTCTCCAATTAAAAGATTGTGTTGTCTTCTCATATATTCTACAATATCGTTGGTGAAATCATCACCAGCAACACGTATGGATTTGTCACAAACTATTCCTCCTAAAGCAATTACAGCAATCTCAGATGTTCCTCCACCTATATCAATAATCATATTTCCCATAGGCTCCAGCACATCAATCCCAATCCCAATTGCTGCTGCCATTGGCTCGTGAATCAAATAAACTTCTTTACCTCCTGCATGCTCTGCAGAATCTTTTACAGCTCTTTTTTCTACTTCAGTAATGCCTGAAGGAATGCAAATAACCATTTTTAATGAAGGTGTAAAGAGCTGTTTCTTAGGGTTCATCATTTTAATCATCCCCCTAATCATGTGCTCAGCTGCATCAAAATCTGCAATTACACCATCCCTTAGTGGTCTAATTGTTTTAATGTCTTCATGAGTTTTTCCATGCATTTGCATGGCTTTTTTTCCAACAGCAATAATTTGTCCTGTCATTCTATCTTTCGCAACAATAGAAGGTTGATCAACCACCACCTTATCATTGTGAATGATTAATGTATTTGCAGTACCTAAGTCTATTGCTATTTCTTGTGTTAAAAAACTAAATAATCCCATTTATTTAATTGTTATTGTGTTTTTTATGAATTACGTAAATGTACCGCTTAAAGTTCCATCTGTAAGTGCTTATCTTAAAATTGATGAACATTAATTTGTTAATGAAAGCAATCTATTTTTTAATGTCTAAAATGACGAATTCCTGTCATTACCATTGCAACATCATTGGCGTCACAATAATCAATAGATAATTGATCTTTTATTGAGCCTCCTGGTTGAACAATTGCAACTATTCCTGCATTTTTAGCTATTTCTACACAGTCAGGAAACGGAAAGAAAGCATCTGAAGCCATTACCGCTCCATTTAAATCAAAGCCAAAAGCTTTTGCTTTTACTATTGCTTGATTTAATGCATCAACTCTTGATGTTTGTCCTGTCCCGCTAGCTAATAATTGTTCTCCTTTTGCAAAAACAATAGTATTCGATTTAGTGTGTTTAACTAATTTATTAGCAAACTCTAAATCATTAATTTGTTCGGAAGTGGGTGTTTTCTTTGTGGCTGTTGTAAAATCATTTGAGTTAGCCGTTTTACTATCCTTGTCTTGCTCCAAGACTCCATTTAATATTGTTCTGAATAGTTTTTTTGGTAATTCAGCTTCTTTCTGAACTAAAATAATTCTGTTTTTCTTTCCTTTTAAAACATTTAATGCTTCAGTGTTGTATGATGGAGCAATTACAACCTCGCAAAATAGTTTGTGAATTTCTTCTGCTGTTTCTAAATCAATTTCTTGGTTAGTTATCAAAACACCTCCAAAAGCAGAGGTCGGATCTCCAGCTAATGCATCCTTCCAGGCATCTATTAATTTGTCACGAGAAGCTAATCCACAAGCATTATTGTGTTTTAATACTGCAAAAGTTGGTCTATCTTTAGAAAACTCAGATATTAAATTTACGGCAGAATCTACATCCAATAAATTGTTGTATGATAATTCTTTGCCGTGTAATTTGTCAAACATAGCATCTAAGTCACCATAGAAAGTTCCTTCTTGATGAGGGTTTTCCCCATAACGCAACGAGCGAGACTCAGTAATGCTCTGTTTAAAGAATTTTTCTTCATCATTATTAAACCAATTAAAAATTGCAGTATCATAGTGTGATGAAACATTGAAAGCTGATTTTGCTAAATATTTTCTGTCGGCTAAATCAGAAACGCCATTTTTTTCATTTAATAGATTCAACGTGTAATCATATTGCTCTCTTGAAGAAACAATTAGTACATCTTTATAGTTTTTTGCTGCTGCGCGAATTAGAGAAATTCCACCAATGTCAATTTTTTCAATAATATCCTGCTCCTCAGCTCCAGAAGAAACGGTATCTTCAAAAGGATATAAATCAACAATTACTAAGTCAATTTCTGGAATTTCAAACTCTTCTAATTGAGCAACATCACTATCTAATTCTCTTCTACTTAAAATTCCTCCAAAAACTTTCGGATGTAATGTTTTTACTCTTCCGCCTAAAATTGAAGGATAAGAAGTTAACGTTTCAACGGCTGTTACAGGAATGCTTAATTCTTCTATAAATTTTTGAGTTCCGCCTGTTGAGTAAATAGTTATTCCCAGTTCATTTAAGCGATTGATAATAGGTGCTAAATTGTCTTTGTGAAAGACTGAAATAAGTGCATTTTTAATCTTTTTTTTGCTCATTTTGTCAGTTTGAATTAAGCTTGCAATTTTACGCCTTTTTAGAGGCTTAAACAATTTGCTTAACCCTTATTTTAGGGTTTGTTGATAAGTGATTCAAATTGTTTATAAAGTCTGTTTTTATCAATAGTTTTTCAAGAAAATTTATATTTAAAAACTCTTTCAAAAAAGCACTTAAATAACTACTTTCGTTGCTCAAATTCACTCGAATTATTCAGTTAAAAACGCGAAAAAATGGCAAAGATTATTTATACGATGACAGATGAGGCTCCTATGTTAGCCACACATTCTTTTTTACCAATAGTAAAAGCTTTTACAGCATCTTCTGGTATAGAGATAGAAACAAAAGATATTTCTTTGGCAGGTAGAATTTTAGCAAATTTTCCAGAGTGTTTAACTGATGATCAAAAAATAGCTGATGCATTAGCTGAGTTGGGAGAGTTAGCGAAATCACCAAATGCTAATATTATTAAGTTACCAAATATTTCTGCTTCAATACCACAATTGCAAGCAGTAATTAAAGAGTTGCAAGCACAAGGTTTTGATATTCCAAATTATCCAGGTGATGATGATACGAAAGTGAAATATGCTAAAATATTAGGTTCTGCAGTAAACCCGGTGTTAAGAGAAGGGAATTCAGATAGAAGAGCACCTAAAGCCGTTAAGAATTATGCGAAAAAACATCCACACAGTATGGGTGCTTGGGCAAGTGATTCAAAAACGCATGTAGCAAGTATGAGTGAAGGAGATTTTTATGGAAGCGAAAAATCTGTTACTATCAATGAAGCTATAGATGTGAAAATTCAATTTGTGGCTAATGATGGTTCTACTGAAATATTGAAAGCTTCAACAGCTTTATTGGCTGGAGAAATTATTGATGCTTCGGCTTTAAGTATAAGTAAACTTAAAAGCTTTATTGCAAAGGAAATAGAAGCTGCAAAAGCAAATAGCGTTTTGTTTTCAGTTCATATGAAAGCAACAATGATGAAGGTTTCTGATCCAATTATTTTTGGAGCAATAGTAGAAGTTTTTTATAAAGATGTTTTTGAAAAGTATGCGGATTTATTTAATGAATTAGGAATTACAGCAACGAATGGATTGGGTGATGTTTACGCTAAAATTGCTGGCCACGATAAAGAAAATGAAGTAAAATCTGCGATTGATGCAGTTTATGAAAATAGACCAGCAGTAGCAATGGTGAACTCTGATAAAGGAATAACTAACCTACATGTTCCGAGTGATGTAATTATTGATGCAAGTATGCCTGCAATGATTCGTACTTCAGGACAAATGTGGAATGCAGCAGGACAACAGCAAGATACTAAAGCAATAATTCCAGACAGATGTTATGCCGGAGTTTTTCAATCAACGATAGAATTTTGTAAAAAACATGGGGCTTTCGATCCAACAACAATGGGAACAACACCTAATATTGGTTTGATGGCTCAAAAGGCAGAGGAATATGGCTCTCATGATAAAACGTTTCAATTAAAAGAAAGTGGTAAGGTTGAGGTTGTAGATGCTAATGGAGCAGTTTTGATGAGTCAAGATGTTGAAGCTGGAGATCTATTTAGAATGTGCCAAGTAAAAGATGCACCGATACAAGATTGGATTAAATTGGCTGTAAATAGAGCAAAGGCTACCGGAAATCCAACAGTATTTTGGTTAGATGAAAATAGAGCACACGATAGAGAAATGATTAAAAAGGTAAATCAATATTTACCAACTCACGATATAGCTGGGTTAGAAATGCCAATTATGTCTCCAATGGAAGCGACTAGTTATACATTGGAAAGAGTTAAAAATGGACAAGACACCAATTCTGTTACAGGAAATGTATTGAGAGATTACTTAACAGATTTATTTCCAATCCTAGAATTAGGAACTTCTGCAAAAATGCTTTCTATTGTTCCGTTAATGAATGGTGGTGGTTTATTTGAAACAGGTGCTGGAGGTTCTGCTCCAAAGCACATTCAGCAATTTTTAGAAGAAGGTCATTTAAGATGGGATTCCTTAGGAGAATTTTTAGCATTAGGAGTTTCTTTAGAACATGTTGCTATTACAACCGATAATAAAAAAGCTCAAATTTTAGCTGATACGTTAGATGCTGCAACTGGTGAATTTTTGGACAAT
>JAESTF010000076.1 GCA_016763795.1 Flavobacteriales bacterium | reverse complement strand
CTTACATTGATGTTCACCAATTTTTCCTTGATATTATTTTGGTTTAATTCAGCGACAGGAATGTGTAATTTATCACCAATGTATCCAAATAGTGCTTTAGAAATAGCTTCATAAAAAGAACCGGTATTCTTTTCTTCTAAGCTTTGTTTGGCTGATTTTAAGAATTTTCCAGCAATCTTACTTGCTTTTTTCTTCTTCATACGAGCAACATCACTATTGGCAACTCTAATTTTATTTCTGAAAATGTAGGCAACAATAAATAGGAAAGGAGCTAAAAAGAGTAAGAAGTAAAATTTCCAGCTTCCGTAAAAACTCTCATTAGAACTAGAAAATTCAATGTCGTTAGTGTGGATGTAACGAATGTCATTTCCTAAGACCTTAATATCTTCTTTACTTGATGAGTACACAACATTATCAGCAGTACTTCCATCAGCTTTAAGTACATTAATCTCTATAGGATCGGATGTAATGGTTTTGTACTTTTTAGTGTGTGGATTAAAATACGTAAACACAATTGGATCTAATTTAAATTGCCCAGCATGGCGAGGAATTACTAAATAATCAAACTCTTTAGAACCAGAAACTCCTGCAGGAGTTGTTTTAATGTTGTCATTAATTTTTGGATCATAAGTTTCAAAATCTGAAGGAAAAGAAAGTGTAGGAATATCAATTAAGGGTAAATTTCCTTTACCTGATATTTTAATTTTAATGTTAATAGCTTCATTGGCTTTAATTTCATTTGCAGAAACATCAAGAGTCATATTTAATTTGCCAACGGCATTGGTAAAGTTTACTGGAGCATTAGTAGGGTGGGGAAGTACTGTGATTTTTTATTGGTTTGCTTTTTAAATTGTATTCTACATTTTCTACTCTTCCAAAAAATTGATCAAAAACACTTTGTCCGCCACCTTGTACTCTTTTTTGGACAATAAACTTCATTTCTAAAGGATCAATCTCTAGCTCCCCAGAACGCTGAGGAAACAATACAATCTCTCTTATTTTGGCGACACTATAACGATAACCTCCAATAATTTCTTTGGTCCAAACAGATTCTCCAAAATCTATTTCTTGACTCCAGAATCCATTTAAATCAGCATTTTTTACCAATTCATTGCCAGCTAAACCAACTCTTGTGTATAATTTATAAGTAGCAATAATTTGTTCGCCTTGGTAAACTTTTCTTTTGCTTACAGTAGATCTAATAAACAATTCATCAGAAGCACTTCCTCCCGATTTTGTTTGACTACCAGCTTGATTTCCTCCTTGCTGTACCTTAACTCCTTTGCCGACCTTGATTTTAAGTGAGTTGGTTTTAATTGCTACTCCATTGGCAACAGCAACCGCAGGACCAATAGTGAAATCACCTTCTTTAATTGCCATTAAAATATAGCTGTAACTGATACTCGAAGTTGTTTTACCATTTACCCAACTCATTTGAGTGGATTGGCTAGGTCCAGAAAGCACTCTGAAGTTGTTTAATTTTGGAGCTTTAAAATTACTTACTTCAGCATTAGCAGTAAATTGAATTTTAAAACGATCACCAGTTTTAACTACCTTATGACTAGCTCCTGCAGTAAAGCTAACATCTTGTGCATAGCTAAAATTTAGCAAAATAATTGCTAAAAGGGCCAGTGTGCTATGTTTTAGTAATGTCTTCATTTTTGTTTGGCAATATTACAAACAGATTCCCAATCAAGTTGAGAATGACCGTTTGTTTTACCAATCTTTTTCAATAGTAACTTTTTGTCCTTTTATTTTTTTCTTTTTCAGTTTAGCTTGCACTTTCTTCTCTTGATTGTTTAATGCGTCAAGCATACGTTGGGCATCCTTTTTAGAAAGCTGATTAGGTTTAGGTTCTTTCTTCTCATCTCCTTTATCCTTTTTATCTCCAGGCTTATCTTTCTTGTCTTTTTCATCATCTTTTTTGCCCTTATCATCCTTATCTTTTTTATCCTTGTCTTTATTCTCGTCATCCTTTTTGTCCTTATCCTTCTCTTTATCGTCCTTCTTATCTTTGTCATCTTTTTTATCCTTATCGTCTTTCTTCTCATCATCCTTTTTTTCTTCGTCTTTTTTCTCTTGTTCTTGCTGCTGTTGTAATTTCTTTTTAGCGTAAGAGAGATTGTAACGTGTTTCGTTGTCAGAAGGATTCTCTCTTAAAGCTTTTTTATACGCATCAATACTCTCTTTATATTTTTGAGATTCTAAGTTGGCATTACCAATGTTGTGGTATGCATTTGCTTTTTCTGCTTTGTCAGTTGTTTTTTCTGCAAATTTTTCGAATTGCTGAATGGCTTCAGCATACTTTTTTTGTTTGTACAGTGCATCACCCAAGTTGAAATCTGCTTTAGCTGATTTGTTATTTTTTTCTAATGCTTTTTTATAGCTAGCATTTGCTGCCTCATATTTTTTTGCTTCATATTGTTTATTTCCTTCTCTAATATGCTGTTTAGCATTTTGAGAATAAGTACTCAGGCTTAAAAAGAGCGTTAATATGTATAGTATATATTTCATTTATGTATTTCTTCAATACACCCTTTGTGTTTCCCTCAAGGGAAAAGGCTTTCGCACAATTCCTTTTTGAGTTATCTGCTATCCCCTTGAGGGGATTATAGAGGTGTCTTTTAACTCATTAATTTTCCCTTCTAATTCTTTTAGTATGTTATACATATCATTTTTAACTTCAAGATTATCAAATCTAATAAATGAAATTCCAAGTTGTTTTAATTTATTTTGTCTGATTATATCCTTTTCTAATGCTTCATCTAAATTGTGAGAGCTTCCATCAACTTCAATTGCTAACTTTAGTTCGTGACAGTAAAAATCAACAATATAATTATCAATAGGTACTTGTCTATGAAATTGAACTTCTAAATTTTTCTTTCTAATTTCTTGCCAGAGTATAATTTCAGAAAGTGTCATCTCTTTTCGTAGCTTTCTGGCTAAAGGTTTTAAATAGGATTTGTATGGGATGATTTTATTACTCACTTTTTAGACTCAAATAAGTTTACACCATCAAGTTTTGTGCTTCTTCTGTTAGATATAAAGTATTCTATCACAATTAAAAATAACGCAATGATTAAGAAAATCTGAAAACGGTCTTCATAATCTTTAAAAGACTTGCTTCCAAACTCTTTCTTCTCCATCTTATCAATTTCATCCATAATAATGTTTAAACCACCATTTGCGTTACTTGCTCTCACATAAGAACCATTTCCTGCAACAGCAATTTCTTTTAGCATTTGCTCATTTAATTTAGTGACAACCGTATTTCCTGCATTATCTTTTCTAAAATCAATTTGAGCTCCATTTTTATAAATAGGAATTGGACCACCTTTTTCGCTTCCCATGCCAATGGTGTGAACTGTAACATCTTTATCAGCT
>JAESTF010000075.1 GCA_016763795.1 Flavobacteriales bacterium | reverse complement strand
TTGCTTTAGGTATTGACATGTTCGATTGTGTTATGCCTACTCGTAATGCAAGAAACGGAATGTTGTTTACAAAAAATGGAACCATTAATATTAAAAATAAAAAATGGGAAGACGATTTCTCACTCTTAGACTCTGATGGAACAAGTTATGTTGATAGCTATTATTCTAAAGCATATTTACGCCATTTAATTATCTCAAAAGAAAGATTAGGAGCGCAAATTGCAACACTCCACAATTTAAGCTTCTATATGTGGTTAGTTACTAAAGCTCGCGAAGAAATTTTAGCAGGAACTTTTTACGATTGGAAAAAGAAAATGGTAAAGCAATTAGGACAGAGATTATAAATGTTAAAAAAGCTTGACATATATATTATTAAGAAGTTTTTAACTACTTTTTTCTTTACGATAATACTCATCATTTGTGTTATTATTGTTTTTGATCTTTCTGAAAAACTAGAGGACTTCATTAAAAACGAAGCCCCTTTAAAAGCGATTGTATTTGATTACTACCTCAACCTTGTTCCATATTTCGCGAACATGTTAAGCCCTCTTTTTGTTTTTATTTCTGTTATCTTCTTTACCTCAAAAATGGCAAGCAATTCTGAGATTGTAGCCATTTTAGCCGGAGGCATTAAATTTAGTCGGTTACTGAGACCCTTTTTAATTTGCGCATTCTTTTTGGCGGGACTATCATACTATTTAAATAATTTTTTAATTCCTAATGCAAATAAAAACCGTTTAGCATTTGAAGAAGTTTATTACAGAAATAAACTCAGAAACTACGCACAGGATATCCACATGAAAATTAACGATAACACCTATATTTATATGACCAACTTTGTTATTGATATGAATATGGGAAATAATTTTTCAATTGAGCGATTTAATGAGGATGGAGAATTAGAATATAAATTATTATCCGATAATGTAAAATGGGATACAACCATCAACAAATGGAGTATTACCAACTATGTAGAACGGCATATTGATGGTTTAAATGAAACTATTAAAAGAGGAGTAAGAAAAGATACCATTCTTGATTTAAAAGTCGGAGAATTTAAACGTAGGGTTAACTATGTTACTACAATGGATTATTTTGAATTAAACGATTTTATTAAAGAACAAAAATTTAAAGGATCTCAACAAGTCGTACTTTACGAACTCGAAAAGTACCAACGAGGAGCTTATCCTTTCGCTACTTTCATACTAACATTAATTGCAGTTGCTATTTCTAGCCGAAAAGTAAGAGGCGGAATTGGACTACATATTGGTTTAGGATTACTCATCAGTTTTTCTTACATACTATTTATGAAAGTCTCCTCTACATTTGCGATAAGTGCAGGTCTTCCTGCAATAATTGCCATTTGGATTCCAAACTTTTTGTACAGTATTTTGGCTGTTATCTTATTAAAAAAAGCTCCTAAATAGAAATGTACTTTCTTAGATTCATTTTAATTGTTTGTTTTATTTTTTTTGGAAGTATCACTTACAGTCAAAAATCAACACAGTTTGTAATTATTGGTAAAATAATTGATAAAAGTACTACCGAAGCTATATCTAATACAACGGTATTTAATATACTCACTAAAAAAGGCGTTATTTCTGATAACAACGGTTTTTTCACACTTAAAACCACAAAAAAACTGACTTCATTTGAAATTTCACATCTCAGCTACAATAGCTATACATTAAATATTAGCAACGAACAACTTGCCAAGATAAAAAACGACACGTTATTTTTAAGCATTTTATTAACTCCTAAACAAGTAGAATTAGCCAGTTTTGAAATTAACACCGAAAAGCAGGTAGAAATTGCCTATAAAAGAGGTGGGAGAATAATAGACTATGAACTTTATGGAGATAATGTGCTACTGCTATATAAAGAAAAAAATAGCTATAGCCTAGAGTTAGTAAATGATTTAGATAGTTCTCTCAATAGTAAAAATTTAAACTTAAAATCTGCCAAATTAATTATGGATTGTTTTGGCAACTCACAAGTAATAGGTGCCGATAGCGTTATTCAAGTAAACATTAGTAACAATACTATTTTAGTAACTAAAAATAGTATTAAAGCATACAATGATTTTTTACAACCATGTATAGCTGCTACCGAACAACAATTATTTTTTAAAGAAGAAATTTCTAAACATAATCAAGGTATTTTCTATTTCACTATCGACAGAAGCACCCAAAAGAAAAGTACACTTTTACACATCTATGATAAAGCAGCCGATAGATATGCTCAAAGTTATTACAATGAAAATATTTATTTCTACTATAGACATGTAGACCCTATTGCAAATATTATTGAGGCAGGTATATGGGATGGTGATATTATGAAATTATTATTGCCAGGAATAGAAAGTACAATATTGGTTAGTTATTACCTGAAAATTGCTACTCGCCCTATTTACAATCCGTTATACTCAATAAACGATTCTATTGTTGTTTTTAATCATTTTACAGATAGCCTTATGATTTACAATAATAATGGAGAACTAAAAAGAACTGTCACCATTAATTATCACCACAAAAAAGGGTGGAAAAAAAATATTATTATTGATGAAGAAAAACAAAATGCTTATGCTCAATTTCTGATAAAAGGCATAATGTATTTATACCAAATAAATCTCACTACGGGTGAAATAGGTGATGTGCAAAAACTAAATAGTCATCTCTATCCAGAAGAGATAAAAATTAAAGGTGATTACATTTATTATCTGTACTTAACTTCAGGGGAATTAAACACTCATCTATACAAACAGTTTTTAGAGTAAACTATAAATTATCTCCTTCTGACCTTGTTGATGACTCTGAATCTATTTGGCTGGGTGTTAAACCTTGAGAAAATGCACTCCCAGCAACCTCTACAACAGTACTATTCTGGCATTTTATAGTTCTAGACTTAAACTTTTCCATTAAATGAAAATCGTGTGTAGCCATTAAAATCGCTTTTCCTTTTTTACTAATATCATAAAGTAACTTCATTATTTCTTCTGAAGTTTCTGGATCTAAATTTCCAGTTGGTTCGTCAGCCAAAATTAAATCTGGCTCATTTAACAATGCCCTTGCAATAACAACTCGTTGTTGTTCTCCTCCAGAAAGCTCATGCGGAAACTTATATCCTTAGCTCCTAAACCAACATTTTCTAAAACTTCAGTAATTCTTTCTGTCATCTTAGTTTTATCTTTCCAACCTGTTGCTTTTAACACAAACTTCAAATTATCATCCACACTTCTATCCGAAAGTAATTGAAAATCTTGAAAAACAATTCCTAATTTCCTTCTTAAAAAAGGAACCTTACTTCTTTTTATTTTCTTTAAATCAAAATCACAAACTGTTCCTTCTCCTTCTTGCAATGGTAAGTCTGCATAAAGTGTTTTTAGTAAACTACTTTTTCCTGAACCCGTTTTACCTATTAAATAAACAAATTCACCTTTCCCAATTTTCACATTTACATCTTGTAAAATCAAGTTTTTTTTCTGGAAAATTTTAGCCGAATTAATATCTATTATCATTGGTTCTATATTATTTAAAAAACAAATATACCTAAAACAGCATATATTTTTTATAGTGTAAAAGCAAAGTTGATAAGGTTATTTGTTTATAAGTTTAAACTTAACAAACAACTCACTACAACAATGTAAACATTCTCACGTTGAAAACTAAAGGTATTTAGAGAAGTAGTTCTTTGTATCATTTCTAATTTTAAGTTTTATACTAATACAACAATTAGTACAATTTGTTTTTGAAAAAAATATTTTACATATCCCTTTTCTTTTGCGTGATAAACACTAATGTTTTCGGGCAAAAAACAACTATTTATACTCATAAATTAGCCACTTACAATTCCGCTTTAGAACTTTACGACAAAGAAAAATTTAGTGCCGCTCAAGAAAAATTTTCTATTGTTTTAAAAAATATTGATGATAAAAAATCTGAAGTTGCATTAAACGCGAAATACTATCATGCAATTTGTGGATTAGAACTATTTAACATTAATGCTGAAAACTTATTAATTGAATTCATTTATGCTTATCCAGAAAGTCCAAAAGTTAAATTGGCACATTTTCATTTAGGCCGTTATAAATTTAGGAAAAAGAAATATGCAGAGGCCATAGAATGGTTTGCTAAAATTGACATCTATGATTTAACAGACGATGAATTAGCTGAATATTATTTCAAAATTGGTTACTGTCATTTTAGAGAAGATAACTTAAAAAAAGCTTCAACTTCTTTTTACGAAATAAAAGATGCCGACACCAAATATACTTCTCCAGCTAGATATTATTACGGGCACATTGCCTATCTACAAAAAAAATATGAGCCTGCTTTACAAACTTTTCTATCGTTAAGTAATGATCCGAAATTTTCGCCTATTGTACCTTATTACATTACCCAAATTTATTACCTACAAAAAAAGTACGACAAAGTAATTGAATATGCTCCATCACTTTTAGAAAAAGCCATTCCAAAACGTGCCGCAGAAATTGCTCGTTTATTAGGGGAATCATATTACAACACCAATAAGTTTAACAAAGCAATTCCTTACTTAAAACGTTATCATAAAGAAAAACCTTATAATGCAAATCGAGCGGATAAATACCAATTAGGTTATGCTTATTACAAAGTTGATAGTTGTGATTTAGCTATTAAATGGTTGAAAAAATCAATCTTAAAAAAAGACAGTTTATCACAAGCTGCTCATTATCATTTAGCAGAATGTTTTTTAAAGACTAACAAAAAAAAATATGCTAAAAGTTCTTTTAGAATAGCTTCTGACATTGATTTTGACCCTCAAATTAAGGAAGATGCATTGTTTAGTTTTGCTAAAATTTCTTACGAACTTTCTTTACACCCTTATAATGATGCAATTATTGCTTTTGAAGAATTTATAAATACTTACCCAAACTCAACTAAACTAAATAACGCCTATGAATTTTTAATTGCAGTCTATTTTACTACAAAAAACTATAAGGCAGCTTTAGCTTCTTTAGAAAATATTAAAGTATTAGATTATAAATTACAAGAGGCTTACCAAAAAATAGCCTACTACAGAGGTGTTGAACTTTTCAACAACAGAAAATATGCTAATGCTATTTTACATTTTAACAAGTCTGATAATTACTTAAAAAGCAAAAAAGTGAAAGCAGAAAACAGTTACTGGAGAGCTGAAGCAAACTATCGTTTAAACAATTATCAGAAAGCTATTGGAGAATATAAAAATTACATTTTTGAGCCTCAAGCAATTGCAAATAACAATGTAAATAAAGCGCACTACAGTATAGGTTATTCATATTTTAAGTTAAAGGAATATAGCAATGCAAACCAATGGTTTAGAAAATATATACAAAACGCAAAAAATGATATTAGTAAAACAAAAAATGATGCATTAAACCGAATTGCCGATTGTTTTTATATTAGCAAACAATATAAGGCAGCTATCGAATATTATGATAAAGCAGCAATGTTAGGATTAAGCAAAGTTGATTACTCATTATATCAGAGTGCTATAACCAATGGTGTTGTTGGAGATTATAAAGACAAAGAAAATTTATTAAGGACATTAATTAACCGAAAGCAAAAATCTCACTTATTGGATGATGCTATTTTTCAATTAGGAAAAACACAAGTAATTTTAAATAAAACAGATGATGCTTTGGCAAATTTTCAATTACTAATACAAGACCACCCTAACAGCCCTTATTTAAGCGAATCACTAATTAAAGAAGGATTAATTTACTACACAAAAAAAGAAGATAGTAATGCGTTAATTGCTTTTAAACGAGTAGTAAATGATTATCCAAAAACAGACGAAGCCAATGAGGCGCTTAAGCAAATTAAAAAAATACACATCGAAAAAGGAGAACTTGCACAATATGAAGCGTATTTAACCAGTATTGGTGGTGCCAATGCCTCAGCTCAAATAATGGATGCCGATTATTATGAAGTTGCTGAAAACAGTTATATGAAAGGTGATTGTAATAAAGCTGTAAATGAGCTAAGTAAATATTTAGAAAAATATCCTAACGGAACATATAAACTAAATGCACATTTTTACAAAGCAGATTGTGAATACCGTTCTGGTTTTGAAAACGAAGCTTTAATCGATTTTAACTATATAATAGAGCAACCTAAAAGCAAGTTTACCGAAACTGCCCTTGTAAAATCAGGGGAGATAAATATGAATTTAGGAAATTTAAATAAGGCTCTAAACAACTACAGTAAATTAGAATATTTAGCAGATTTACCTGCAAATGTATTTAAAGCACAAGTAGCTCAAATGCGATTGAACTTCCAATTGAATAATACTGACGAAACTGTTAAATATTGCGAACTAATCATTAATAAAGATATTGATAACGCTCTTTTAATTACAGAAGCCCATTTAACGTATGCTAAAATTGTAATGGTTCAAGATAATTACAATTTAGCTTTTACAGAATTTACAACAGCCTCAACTTCTGCTAATAAATTTGGTGCAGAAGCAAAATACAACGTTGCAAACATTTTGTTTCTTAGAAGCGAACATGATAAATGCGAAGCAGAAATATTTAGTATGATAAAAAAGTTTCCATCTTATAGCTATTGGATAGGAAAATCACTCATTTTACTAGCTGATAATTATGTTGCCAAAGATGATTTATTTCAGGCAAAAATTACACTACAAAATGTTATTGACAATAGTAAATTTCCAGAATTGGTAAGCACTGCAACAGAAAACTTAATTATCATTGAAATTAGTGAAGAACCTCAAGAAACAAATAAAGAAGAAGAAATTGATGTTGAACTTTTTGATGCTGAAGAATTTAATAAACTTTTTAATGAGGAAGAAGAAATTATTGAGGAGGAACTTCCTAAAGCTATAGAAGTAATAGATACTGAACAAATTGAAGAAGAATTAGAAGAGATACCTGAGAATGAATAATTCTAAAAACATATTAATATTATTGATAACATTTCTAATGCTGTCTACAATTACATTTGCTCAAAGCAGCTCTCCTGAAGATTCTACTGTTTTAATTATAAATTCTGGTTTTAAACCTCTTTTAAATGATGCTTTTAAAATTAAAGATAATCCCAGTATTAATGATACTAATAAAATAATACCAAAATTAAATTACAGCTTTTTAAATAAACAAATTCCTGTCAACTTTAATATAGATATCATTAAACCCGCTAAAATAAAAGGAGAACCTTTAGTAAAATTATATCATGGTTATACTAAAGTTGGTTTTGGAACGAATACTACTCCTCTTGCAGAAATTTATTACAATGCCAAACGTTCTAAAACCTTTTCTTATGGTTTTTTCGGAAAACACTTTTCTTCTAGTGGAATTTCGAGCAATGACTACAGCAGTTACAGTGATAATGAGTTAAATGTTTTTGGAAAACATTTTTCAAAATCATTTACAACAACTGGAAAACTAGCCTATAATAGAAATGTAAATCACTATTATAGTGGCCTATCTAATAATGACACCATTATAATTTTAGACAAAGATTTAGTAAAACAAAAAATAGATAAATTTAGTGCCGCTTTTTCACTCACCCGTAATTTTACAGACAGTAGTCAATTTGATTATAATGTAGATCTAGATTTTCATAACTTAAAAGATTTCTATGATGTTTCTGAAAACCATTTAGAGTTAAACGGTAAACTAAGTAAATATCATAAACAAGAACTTTACGAAATTGGGTTTGAAGTAAATTATAACAAACTCATCAATCCATTAAATCAAGATAATAATTTGGTTCTTGGTTTAAACCCACACATCAGCACGAGCACAGATAAATGGAAATTCCAGGTAGGTGTTGGTCTATATTTAAATTCATATCCAGATACAAAATTTCATTTTTATCCAAAGGCAGAGTTTAAATATAATGTAGTTGAAAACATAATTATTCCTTATGTTGGAATTAAAGGGGGCTTAATTAGCAACAATCTTAATAATTTTTACAACGAAAATCCTTTTATAAATACACAAACATTAAATACACAAAATAGTAATCAAAAATATGATATCTACGGGGGAATTAGAGGTAGTTTAAGTTCTAAAATCACATTTAACACCAGTTTTAGTCAGCAAAAAATTGAAGGAATGCCTCTTTACATTAAAGATTTTGGAAATATTCTAGAAAATAAATTTATTTTAGCTTACGATACTGTTTCATTTTCAACAATTACAGCAGAGATAGCCTATCAAAAATTAGAAAAATTTAAAATCTTATTAGGAGCTAATTACTATAAATACACTCCTAAAAATGAAATTAAAGCATGGCATAAACCTGAATTTAAAATTTCATTATCGGGTATTTATGATTTAAGTGATAAAATTATTGTTAGAGCAGATTTTTATCATTTCAGTAAACAGTTTGCTAAAACATTTAAAACCATCACAAGTGGAAATACAACTACTGTTGTTGAAGATGCAAAAGAATTAGGACGTGTGTTTGATATTAACTTAAGTTTTGAATATCGATACACAAAAAAATTGTCTGCTTTTATCCAATTTAACAACATTACATCAAGTCCATATAAAAAATGGGACAATTACCCAACTCAACGATTTGGAGTGTTAGGAGGACTAACTTATTCTTTTTAAAGAATAGTTAAAAACAGTTAACGAAACCCTAATAACCAAACTCCTTTTCCTATTTTTGATTTTTCAGAATTCAAATGCAATACAATAAAGAAAAACAACTTCGGTACGATAGTGCTTATTTAAAAATGGCACGAGAATGGGCCAAACTTTCTCACTGTTCAAGAAAACAAGTTGGTGCTTTAATTGTAAAAAATAACATGATTATTTCTGATGGTTACAATGGTACTCCAACTGGTTATGATAATTGCTGCGAAAATGAAAATGGAGACACACATTGGTATGTTTTACATGCAGAAGCTAATGCATTAACTAAAGTTGCTAAATCGAACCACAATGTTAATGAAGCTACATTATACATTACACTATCACCATGTAAAGAATGTAGTAAACTTATTTTACAAGCAGGTATAACTAGAGTTGTTTACATCAATGGCTATAAAGATTCTTCAGGTTTAAACTTCTTAAAATCCTCGGGAATTCAATTAACACAAATAGAAAATTTAGATGAGTAAAAATAAAGCACTCCTGCTTATATTCCTTCCACTAATTATTGCAGGAAGCATTGTTTTAGGAATCTTTTTAAGCGCCTTTTTAACCCCTTCAAATGTAAATGATAGAACGTTAATTTTTCCTCAGAACAAACGGTTTAATACTGCAACAAAACTCAATGAAATTTTAAATTTTATTGAAAATACTTATGTAGATTCTGTAGATAAAAAAGAATTAACAGAAGAATCTATAAAATCAATGCTAGCTACATTAGATCCTCACTCCTATTATATTCCTGCAAAAGAATTTGATGGAATGAATGAATCTTTAGAAGGTAATTTTGATGGTATTGGAGTTGAATTTCGTATAAAAAATGATACAGTTTTAATTATTTCGCCTATTGCAAACGGCCCTTCGGATAGGCTCGGTATTAAAGCTGGAGACAGAATTGTAAAAGTAGATACTACTGATATTGCTGGTGTTGGAATTTCAAATGCTGGAGTTATCAAACTCTTAAAAGGTCCGAGAGGCACTAAAGTAAATGTAGAGATTATTAGACAAGGATCTAAAAAAAGAAAACACTTTACCATTACAAGAGATAGAATTCCAATTTTCAGTATTGATGCTCCGTATATGATAAACGATAATACAGGATATTTAAAAATTACTCGTTTTTCAAAAAACACTTATGAAGAATTTATTGAAGCAAGCCAGAATTTAAAAGATAAGGGGATGAAAAACCTTATTATCGATTTAAGGAATAATGGTGGTGGAATTTTACAAGCAGCAACTAAAATTGCTGATGAAATTTTAATGAAAAATAAAATGATTGTTTACACCGATGGCAGAGCAAGAAATAAAGAAGAATATTTTTCTACAAATAAAGGAATTTTAGAAACAACAGAAATAGCCATTATTATTAATGAAAATTCTGCCTCAGCAAGTGAAATTTTAGCAGGAGCAATACAAGATAATGATAGAGGAAGTATAATTGGAAGACGTTCTTTTGG
>JAESTF010000074.1 GCA_016763795.1 Flavobacteriales bacterium | reverse complement strand
TAGCAGCTTCATTTCCTGAGCTTGGAATTGGTTTTATTGGGGTGGCCTTTGCCTTAGGATTAACTGTAGTTACTATGGCTTATGCAATTGGTCATATTTCAGGGTGTCACCTTAATCCCGCGGTATCGATTGGTTTATGGATTGGAGGGAGATTTGACAAGAAAAATTTATTGCCATACATTGGAGCGCAATTATTAGGAGCACTTTCGGGTGCTGGAATTTTATATTTGATTGCAAGCGGGAAAGCAGGATTTGAAATGGGAGGGTTTGCAGCAAATGGTTACGGAGAGCATTCTCCTGGAGGATATAGTATGATGTCTGCAGTGGTTACAGAAGTAGTGATGACATTTATGTTTCTAATTATAATTTTAGGAGCAACAGACTCTAAAGCTCCAAAAGGATTTGCAGGTTTAGCAATTGGGTTAGGTTTAACACTAATTCATTTAATAAGTATTCCAATAACGAATACTTCTGTAAACCCTGCAAGAAGTATAAGCCAGGCAATATTTGCAGGAGGCTGGGCAATAGATCAATTATGGTTGTTTTGTTTAGCACCTATTGTTGGTGCAATTTTAGCGGGTTTAATTTATAGTTTTTTATCTCCTACAGAAACAGAAGTTTAAGGATTTTGGTAGACGAATCAAGAGAGAAAAAATAATCTTAATTGTTATTAACAATCGGCGATCAATGATTAAAGTTTTATTAGTAGATGATAGTGCAATTATCAGAAAAGCAGTAAAACAATTTTTGCTTGAAGAAGGGGTAATATCTGTTGTTGGAGAATGTTCAGATGGTAGAGAAGTATTAGGGTTTTTAAAAAGCAATCAAGTTGATGTTATTTTAATGGATGTCTCAATGAAATATATTGGAGGAATAGAGGCGACTAAATTGGTGAAACAAAAATATTCTAGCATTAAAGTTATTGGGTTCTCGAGTCATAGTTCTTTAGACTACCAAAATGATATGCTTACCGCTGGAGCTTCCGGTTATATTGTTAAAGGAGTTGAGATAAAAGTTATAAGAGATATAATTAAATCTGTAATGAAAGAGGTAGAGTGAAAAAGGCATTTTTTTTAAATGGAGCTTCTTTTCTACCATACTCTTTAGCAGATGCGCAAGACATTCAGGTCGCTAAACTGTCAAAACAATGTTCTTGTTAATGGTGGGTTTAGGGCTGGTTTATTATAGAAATTTCTTGGCTAAGAAAACCTTCAAGAACTAAATGGTTGTAAGTTTAAAAATCTTCAATATAACTCAAACATAAATCAATAGTTGCCTCAATTCCTTTAATGTGAGTACGTTCTGTTCCGTGAGAAGCCGCAACTCCCATTCCAATTAAAGCTACTCTAAAATCGTTTCCTGCACGTAAAGCTGCAGAGCCATCAGAGCCATAATGAGGATAAACATCTACTTTATAAGGGATATTATTTTTTTGAGCTAAATCAACCAGTTTTTTTCTAAAATTATAATCATAAGGACCGCTAGAGTCTTTGGCGCAGATAGAACAACTTACTTCGTTTCCTTGGCAATCATCACCTAAAACACCCATGTCAATTACCAATAATTCTTCAATAAAATTACCATAACCACAAGCCCCTCCGTGCCCAACTTCTTCATAGTTTGAGAAGAAAATTTCTACAGGAACTGTAGCCCCTTGCTCTTTTAATCTTCTAGCCAATTCAAACAAAACATAACACCCCGCTTTGTTATCTAAAAAACGAGATTTGATGTAGCCACTTTCTAATTCTTCATATTTGACATCAACACAAATAATATCACCTACTTCAATTCCTAGTTTTTCAACACCTTCCTTAGTGTAAACCTCTTCATCAACTCTAATGTGCATCGTTTTTATGCTTCGTTGTGTTTTTTCTTTTTCATTATTAGCATGCACTGAAGGGTTATTAATTAAAATAGTCCCAGTATAAGTTTTTCCAGAGTGTGTAACAATTTTCACATATTCTCCTTCAGCACCAGTTAATGACAGTCCTCCCAATAATGAAAAAGATAATGTCCCATCAGTTTTAATTCCAGAAACAATAGCCCCTAAGGTATCAACATGTCCAGCAATTGCTAATGTTGGATTTGGTCCTAAAGCGCATTTTACAGCGCCTTTATTGGTGTATTCTGGTGAATAACCATAACTAGTTAATAAATCAAAAATGTATTTACTGGCATTATCAGTATAACCAGTTGGAGAATCAATGGCAATTAATTCTTTAAGTGTGTTGTATTTATCCATCCTTAAACTAAATTATTTTCAACTAAATATTCTGCAATTTGTACAGCATTAGTTGCAGCACCTTTTCTTAAATTATCGGTAACTACCCATAAATTTAAAGTATTTGATTGTGATTCATCTCTACGGATTCTTCCTACAAAAACATCATCTTTTCCCTCTGCATAAATTGGCATTGGATAGGTGTTGGTGTCTAAGTTATCTTGTAAAGTAATCCCGGCTGTTTCGTGTAAAATTTTACGAACTTCACCTAAATCAAAATCGTTTTCAAATTCAATGGTTATTGCTTCAGAATGCCCTCCAACTACAGGAACGCGAACAGCTGTTGCAGTAATTTTTAAGCTATTATCATTCAATATTTTTTTAGGTTCATTTACCAATTTCATTTCTTCTTTGGTGTAGCCATTATCTTCAAAAACATCACAATGTGGTAAACAGTTTTGATCTATCGGATAAGGATAAGCCATTTCTCCTTTTATTTCATTCTTCTCATTTTCTAATTGTTTTACTGCTTTAACTCCAGTTCCAGTAATGGATTGGTAAGTAGAAACAACAGTTCTCTTTATTTTATATTTTTTATGAAGAGGATTCATTACCATAACCATTTGAATGGTAGAACAATTTGGGTTAGCAATTATTTTATCCGTAACAGTTAGTTCATTTGCATTAATTTCAGGAACAATTAATTTGTTCTTGGGATTCATTCTCCAAGCAGAAGAATTATCAATAACTGTTGTTCCTGCTTCAGCAAACTTTGGAGCCCACTCTAAAGAAGTATCACCTCCTGCAGAAAAAATGGCAATATCAGGAGTCATTTCAAGAGCTGTTTGTAGACCAACTACTTTAAACGATTTATCTTTAAAACCAATTTCTTTTCCTATTGATCTTTCTGAAGCAACAGGAATGAGTTCTGTTATCGGAAAATTTCTTTCAGCTAAAATTTTTAGCATTACATTTCCAACCATTCCGGTAGCTCCAACCACAGCTAATTTCATAATATAAAGAGTAAAAGAGTAATATAAATATTACCTGTAAAAGTAAATTATAATTTTGTGAAAAATGGCTACTTTTATAAGATGTTAAAAAAAATAGGATTCATATTTTTTGTGTTATTTACTGTTCAAAAGAGTTCTGCTCAGTTTGTAGATGATTTTTCTGATGGAGATTTTACTGCTAACCCTGTTTGGAGTGGAGATATTGGAATGTTTACCGCTGTTGCAAACGAATTAAATTCACAAAGTGCTGTTGCGGCAACATATTACTTAAGCACGCCATCTACTTTAGCCACAAGTACGCAATGGGATTTTTTCTTTAATATGCAGTTTAGTACCTCAGGGGCAAATTTTGTAGATATTTATTTAATGTCAGACGTTGTTGATATTACGAACCCTAATGATGGTTATTTTGTGAGAATAGGTGGGACACCTGATGAAGTTTCCTTATATAAAATAGTTGGAGGAACAGAAACAATATTAATTGATGGACCAAATAGCAGTGTAAATAGTAGCTCAAACAATCCTTTTGACGTTAGAGTTACAAGAGATATTGCTAATAATTGGACTTTATTTTATGATGATGGAGCTGCAAGTAGCTTAGTTGTTATTGGGTCAATTATAGATAACTCTGTAAATGTTTCTAGTTTTTTTGGAATAGTTATTACGCAATCAGGAGCTGCAAGTCCAATAAACAGTCATTTTTTTGATAATATTAGTGTAGGCCCTATTCTTGGAGATACAGCATCACCATTAATAGACTCACTAATTGTTCAAAGCTCAACAACAATAGATGCTTATTTTAATGAACCTGTGGGATTAGTAACATCTCAAACACTTACAAATTACTCTGTTAATTTAGGGTTAGGAAATCCAAGTGGAGCAGTTAGAGATGCAGTAGACTCATCTATTGTTCACATTACTTTTGGTACACCTTTTACTAACGGACAAAACTATAATTTAACCATTACTAATATTGATGATTCGTTGGCAAATGTTACAGCAGGAATTGTAGAGCCTTTCACTTATTTAGTGGTTATTATTCCAAATTTTGGAGATGTAATTATTAATGAAATTTTTGCAGATCCGAGTCCACAAATCGGATTGCCAACAGAAGAGTTTGTTGAATTGCATAATACCTCGAGTAATGCTTTTGTGTTGAATAATTGGCAATTTGTAAATACTACAACAGTAAAATCTATTCCTAATTTTGTGCTACAACCCAATAGTTATGTTATTTTGTGTGATATTAATGATGTTGGACTTTACACTTCTTTTGGTGATGTAATTGGAATTAGTTCTTTTTCTGCATTAACAAATGGAGGAGATAGCTTAACATTAATGGATAATTCTAGCAATGTGCTAGATGTTGTTGCTTATGATGTTAGTTGGTATCAAGACGGGGTTAAAGATGATGGTGGTTGGACTTTAGAACGAATAAACCCGACACACCCATGTAGTAATTCGTTAAACTGGATAGCCTCAAGTAATAGCATAGGAGGAACGCCTGGCGTTCAAAATTCTGTATTTAATAATGCCCCAGATACTCAAGCGCCAACAATCTCAAGTGTAAATATTGTTTCTTCAACACAAATAAATGTTTTGTTTAATGAAACAATGGATAGCACTAGCTTAGCAAATGCAGTATACTCTTTAACTGGAGGGATTTCAATTACATTGGTTTCAGTAAATAATAATACACAAGGAATTAATTTAATAATTACTCCAGTATTAGACTCTTCAACAGTGTATACGTTAACGGTTGTTGGTGTAAATGATTGTTCAGGCAATTTATTAAGTCAAAACACAATAAATTTTGGAATAGGAAAAGCACCTCAGAAATATGAAATTGTTATTAATGAGTTATACCCTGATCCAACACCTAGTAATGGCTTGCCGTTAGCAGATTACTTAGAACTTTATAATACAACGAATAAAATTATTGATTTAACTAATTGTTGGATTTCAGATTTAACGAGTATGGATCAAATTAATGCAGGTAAAATTTTACCAGGAGAGTATATTATTATTTGTGATAATAGTTTTGAAAATCAATTTACTCCTTTTGGTAAAGTAATAACTGTAAATAGTTTACCCTCATTAAATAATGCAGAAGATCAAATTACACTGCTTGCTCCCGATACTTCTTTTGTTCATAATGTTCATTATTTTGATGAGTGGTATAGAGATGATAACAAGAAAGATGGAGGGTGGAGCTTGGAGATGATTGATCCAAATAACCCTTGTGGGGAAGAAGATAATTGGATAGCTTCAACAAAGTTTTTTGGTGGAACCCCAGGAACCCAAAATACAGCTTTTGGCATCAATCCAGATGCTGTTTTACCACAACTTACAGAAGCAAATGCAATAAACGATTCTACAGTGGTAGTTACCTTTAGTGAGCCTATAGATAATGATGGAATGCTGGCAGCTATTTATTCTATAGATAATAGTATTTCAATAGGAAATATTCAGATTCTTGATAATAAAAATGTACAATTAAATTTAAGCAATAAGTTAACATTTCAAATAAAATATGTTGTTACCGTAACGGGGGCGTTCGATTGTGTAGGTAATATTATTGGGTCTGATAACACATCCATTTTTGCTTTGCCAGAACAGGGGTTTGCAGAAGATTTAATAATTAACGAGGTCCTTTTTAATCCGTTTACAGGAGGGTCTGACTTTGTAGAAATTTATAACAATTCTAATAAATTTATTAATCTCGAAAACTGGAGTTTAGCCAATTTGGAAAACGATAGTGTTGACAATTATAAAACACTAATAGATAGTCCAAAACTAATTTTACCAGGAGAGTTTGTTCTATTGACGACAAGTTTTCAAAATGTAGAAAATGATTATATGAATTCGGTTACTGGTGCATTTTTACAAATGGAAAGTTTTCCAACATATAGTAATGATGAGGGAGGTGTTTATCTGATTAATAACTTAGATATGATTATAGATCAATTTCATTATAATGACGATATGCATTTTGCTTTACTAAATAGTGAAGATGGTGTTTCTTTGGAGCGAATAGATTATGATAGGCCAACAAGTGATGATTCTAATTGGCATTCTGCAGCAGAAGATGTTGGGTTTGCAACACCAGGATTTGAAAATTCACAATACCAAATGACTAATAACGATGGAGGAGAAATTGTTGTTGAACCTCAAACATTCTCTCCAGATAATGATGGAGAAGATGATGTTTTAAACATTTCGTATAATTTCTCTGAGCCAGGAATGGTTGCAACTATCATTATTTATGATGCTAAAGGAAGGTTGGTTAGAAACCTTGTTCAGAATGAGTTGTTAGGTGTTTCGGGAACATTTAGTTGGGATGGAATTAATGAGCGCAATGAAAAAGCAAGAATAGGTATTTATATTATTTTTGTTGAAGCTTTTAGTGCAGATGGAGATGTAAAATCATTCAAAAAAACGGCTGTTCTTGCAGGGCATTTTAATTAAAAAATGGAAAAGGAATTACGTAATTTATATAAAAAACTAGGGTTAAGATACCAATCCCACCCATGGCATGGAATTAACATTGGTAAAAAATCACCAGAAGAGGTAATGTCATTTATAGAAATGACTCCAAGTGATTCGGTTAAGTATGAAATAGATAAAGAGTCAGGCTATATAAAAGTAGATCGACCTCAAAAATTTTCAAACATTGTACCCGCGTTGTACGGGTTTTTACCTCAAACGTATTGTGCAGAAAGTGTTGCTGAATATTGCATGGAGCAAACAGGTAAAACAGATCTTTTAGGAGATAATGACCCGTTAGATATTTGTGTATTAACAGAACGTAATATTACACATGGAAATATTATTGTTCCCGCAATTCCTATCGGTGGTTTTCGTATGATTGATGATGGAGAGGCAGATGATAAAATTATAGCAGTTTTAAAAGGTGATGAAGTTTATGAAAAATGGCAATCAATAGAAGACTGTCCAGAAGCAATAGTGAAAAGGTTAAAACACTATTTTTTGACTTATAAGGGCATTCCTGGAGAAGTTGCTCCAAAAGTTGAAATCACTCACGTTTATGGAAAAGAAGAAGCGTTAGAAGTGATTAAAAGGAGTCGGCAAGATTATATAACTCATTTTGGAGAAATAGAAGAAGAGCTTTCAAAAGCGACATTAGACTTAATGAGTTTGAAAGAATAATTTTAAAAAAAGCCAGAGAATAAAAAAAAGCTCTTCAAACTTGAAGAGCTTTTTTGTTTTGTAAAAGACTATTATTCTAATATTGTAAGGGTTCCTTTTATAGGTTTATCTAGGTCAGCAACGGTAAGAATAAAATAATAGGTCCCTACTGCATGGCCACCACCATCCCAATCATTATTATAGTTTTCTTTTTCAAAAATTTTACCCCCCCGACGATTAAAGACAACCAAGGTGTTTCCAGGATGGAATTCTAAATTTGTAAAAGTTAAGAAATCATTAAAGCCATCGTTATTTGGTGTAATAACATTCGGAATAATAATAT
>JAESTF010000073.1 GCA_016763795.1 Flavobacteriales bacterium | reverse complement strand
TGGGTTAATATTATCAACACCGATTGCATTGAAGTTACAACTTGCGGTATTCCCATTGCCATCATCAACTGTCAATGTAACTACAGTAGCTCCTGTTATGAGAGTTCCTGCAATTGGCAATTGTGTTACTATTACAGCGCCACAGTTATCAGAAGCTATTGCTAATCCTGTATAATCAGGAAGTGAAAACTGGCAACTTGTATTGACAGACTCATTCTGATCTGCAGGACAAGTGATTGTTGGATTAGTGTTATCAGAAATTACTACACTAAAGTTACAGTTTGATGTATTTGATCCTCCATCAGTTGCTGTTAATACAATATTTGTTGTTCCTATTCCTACTATTGTTCCGGCTGCTGGTGACTGAGTTACTGTTACAGCTCCACAATTATCTGCTGGTGTTGCCAAACCTGTATAATCTGGCAATGAATAGTTACATGAAACATCTACAGACCCTATTTGATTCCCTGGACAACTAATTGTTGGATTTGTAATATCTGATACGACAACATTAAAGTTACAGTTTGATGTATTTGTTACTCCATCTGTTGCTGTTAATACAACATTTGTTGTTCCTACTCCAACTATTGTTCCTGCAGCAGGTACTTGCGCAACTGTTACTCCTGGACAGTTATCCGCTGCCGTTGCTAAGCCTGTATAATCTGGTAAACTAAAGTTACATGAACCATCTACAGAACCTATTTGATTGCCTGGACATGTAATGGTTGGGTTTGTATTGTCACTTACTACTACATCAAAGTTACAGTTTGCTGTGTTTGATGATCCGTCTGTTGCGGTTAACACAATGTTGGTTGTTCCTATTCCTACTATTGTTCCAACAACAGGCGCTTGTGTTACTATTGGTGAGGCTGTACAGTTATCTGCAACTACAGCTAATCCGGTATAATCTGGTACAGTAAAATTACATGCCCCATTTACATTTCCTACTTGATTCCCTGGACATGAAATTGTTGGGTTAGTTATATCTTGTACTGTTACTATTGCTGATCCACACAATCCTGTAGATTCATCGACACATCCTGCTCCATCTTCTCCTCTTATATAATAAGTAGTTGTTGCTCCTGGTGTAACTACTAATGAATTACTTGCTGTGGTTGTTAATTGTGTTACGCCACAGCTACTAGTATAAATATGCCAAGCTGTTGCATCATTTAAATTACCAGTCCAAGTTAAGGTTGAACTACCACTTGGACATATTGTACTCGATGTAGCTGTAACAACTGGCACATCTGGATTAGTACAAGCCGCAACAGCATTCCATCTAAAAGCGTCTAATGCAAGATACTCTGTTCCTCCGGTACCTGTGAAAACTAATTCATCAATGGTAATATTAGAATAATCAGAACCTCCTTGATTTGAAAAATCAATAAAGGTAAAACCGTTATATGGCGTAAAGCTCGACACATTGGAAAACCCAGCAATTAATGTAAACGTATATGCTGCACTCCCTCCCATGTTACCAGTTATTGTAAGACTTCCAGCTGCAGGCTGAGTGAAACCTACTGCACTAGGGTTAGCAATAAACAGATACAAATCCTCAACGGTAAAATTGGTAGTTGCTGATGCAATTGAAAATACCGATCCATTGTTATCATCTACACCTCCAGGGGCATTGCTATTATCTACAAATCGGGCATCCACGGCAGATCCGTTCCAACCACAACTCGGACAGGTCTCGATATCGTATCCATCGGTAGAACTTATTGAAAAGGTGTGACCATTATCACTAAAAGTTGTTGATCCTAAGGTCTCTGATTCAAAATCTTCAGTTGTTTGAGCATTTGTTAACGAACTTCCTAAACAGAAAATTGAGCAAATAAGTAATAGTTTTTTCATCATTCTTAATGTTAGTATTTTGTGCAAATTACAATTAGTTTTTCCTATAAAAAATGTATTAAATAGCTATTTTATTAAGTACCTGTGACATTTCTTCAAAAGCTTTTTTTTGTGATCCAACAAGCAAAGCGTTCTTTATTATTCCAGTAATAATTCCCAATATATTTTTATACCTTTTTTGACTTTTCCCAAAATATGCGTTCATCAATTTATTGGGTATGATGTAAGTCATCATTAACTCATTTTCTTTAGAGAAATACACTTTCATTCCATGCATAGCACTTTTTTTAATGGTAATACACTTTTCCATTTGCCCACTCGTATCCGTTCTAAGATCCCAACTATCATATTGTTTAACGCATTCAAATGTTGATTCTTTTTTTAAAAATTCTAACATTTTATCCAAAGAGCTGTATTCACTTTTAATTATAATTTGTTTTTCCATTTATTAACAGTTTGTTTTTTGATTAAAAAAATTAGTAGTCCATTACTGATAAAAGTACAGCATAAGAATGAGTGAAAAATAGAGAATCTATTTCCGAAGGGTTAGAATGAATAAGCGTATTGGTTGGTAATATATCCGTAAAAGGAATAAAAGAGTTGTTCATCTAAAGATGAAAACTAAAAACTTATTTCCGATACAATTTTTTATTTAAATTATTTTTTGATCCAAGCTATAATACTATTGTCTTTAATTTTATCTATCACTAATAGCCACTCTTTTTGTTTTTTAATTATAATCACTACTTTATTTTCAATAGTTCTAATTTGATTTCCAATAAGCAAATTTCCATTACAAGGCTCAATCTTATCTTTATTATCTAAAATGGGTTGTGTTCTTAATATTCCTGATATTTTGATCTGTTTAAATGTTCTATTTATCTTCTTTATTATTATTTTGTTATGACAATATAAAAAACTTTGAGTAATGGTGTTATCCTTGTGTACAATGAGTTTAATTAGCCCGGAAACCGAACTACATCCCACAGAATGTTGTGCCACATAAATAGTAGTTTCTTTTCCACTGTTTACTTCAATTAATTTTCCTGAACCACTCCATATTTCAATAAATTTATCGCCTTTTTTTACAAATAATATGGTTTCCTGATAATGCTGGGTATCTTGATAGATAATGTCTTTATTTCCATCATTATTAAAATCTACAAAATGTATGTTTTTGCTTTTAAGAGTAAAGAAATCATCATAACTAGAACCTCTTTCTGTATAAAATTGAGAGATTGAAACTTTTGAAGATCCTGTACTATCTATTGGAAATTGAAACTCTGGCGACTTTTGTAATAATTGTAAATTTATTTTTAAGGCACTGTTATTTTGAGCACAACCTATTAAGACTGTATGCATACACACTATTACTAAAATATTTTTTATTTTCATCTGTAAGTTTACCTAGCTTCTTTATAAGGTTTTACTTTTGTTATAACGTATCAATAAAAATAAATTCACTTATACTATTATTCCCATTTATTCTTGTGCCTAAAAGTTGTCCGTTACTAAATTCTAGTATTAACTTTTTAAAATATGTATCTTCTATTTCTTTAAGGTCGGCAACAATCTTCACCCTATTATTATCTAATAATATCCATTTATAATTTCCTATAACAATGATTTTTTCTTTTTCACAAGAAGAAATGTATTTCTCTACTACCAAAACTTTTGCTTCTTTAAATTCTAAAACCAAGTACACCTGTTGCCCAGCACAAGGATTTTCATCAGGAGTTTCTTCCCATATTGATCCAACATTAGCTAAAAAGGTTTTATTGTTTAATATATGCTGTTTCCTCTGAGCTTTAATAGATAAAGCAGTAAAAAAGAAGGCTATAATAAAAACTATTTTCATTTTCAAGTATTATTCTTTCCAGTCTAGTTTCAGACACATTTTTTTATTTTGAATAGGCACAAAAAATTTCAATTTTGAGAGCTTTATTCAAGGCTAGGCACTTTAGATTAAGTACCGAAACTATAAAATAAATAAGCGCGATACTTGATGTGATATCCGTAAAAGAATAAAAGAGTTGTTTATCAAAATGTCTCGAATAAATAAAAGCGTATTAACTATATTATTATATCTTTTTCTTCTTGTCGCTAAAAGTTATTCCTTTCTCAATTTGAGTATTATTTTTTCCATTTTATTTTCAAGTATGTTCTTTTCATTTTAATATTTTCAGCACCATTTTTTTCTAAAAAGACAAGGTATATCGGAGTATTAACATTTATAACTTCCATATTCAGGGCAGCATCTAAATCATAAAAGTTCTTGATAATTCTAGTGCATTTATAATTTCCGCTCTTTACTTCTGCTCGGTTAAATTTATTTTCTTCTCCACTTTCATAAAACCAATAGTTTGACCCCTCATTTGAGACATAAATCATCTTTTCAGGATTAAGCATCTCTTCAGCAATAACAGAAAAATCTTTAAATTGAGATAGCGTAGCTAAGCCCCTTCCTTCTGAAGCTAATTTTAGAACCTTATCATTAAACGAAGCATTAACTAATAACCCCATAGGGCTAGGGAAATTAACCAAAATATTAAATTCTTTTTTATCAAGAGTAACAGTACCTTTTAATGGTCTAATCAATTTACCATTCTGCTCAATTGATATTCCTATTTTCTTTGAACTTGTACACCCTTGCATTAAAAAAAATATAATAACAGGTACTAATAATAGGTTTCTCTTTAATATTTTTTTGTGTAAATATTTCATTTCTATATTGGATTTTAACAAAATAGATTCCATCACTAATCTCAGCTAACGAAAGATCTAATTTCCAATAACCAATTCCCTAGAACAAGACTCTATTTTATCTTTATTATTTAATAATGGGGTGTGTTCTTAATATTCCTGATCCAAACTATAATACTATTCTCTTTAATTTAATTTAGCGTCTTTAACTTTAGTAGTTCTTATTTTCTTCCCTGTTCTACGTTTTACATGCTTTTTATTATTAGCGTTGTAGATTACCAATTTTACTTTTTGAATATCTTTTTTTATGAGAATTTTGATAGAACCTCCTTCTCCTAGAAATTTTCTTTTATAGAAGTACTCTTCATCTTCATCCATTTTAAGCACCACTTTTTCACCTATAGCATTAGCAGATTCAATGACCATATAGACCCATTTATCAGCTACTTTTACCTTACCTGTAATTTTTTCTCCTGCTCTATTGGTAAAATATATTTCTTTAAGATGTGGATCATTGTCTTTTTGGGCATTAGCAGTTATGGTTATTATAAAGATAAAGAGCAATAAGATGTTTCTTTTCATTTTTTGTGAACTTGTACACGTTTGTCTTAAAAAGAGTGTAATAAACGATGTTAATAATAGGTTTTTCATTTTGATGTGATAAGAATGTAAAAGCCCCCTTGTATTAATTGCAAGAGGGCTTTATAAAAACTAAACTAGTTTACTCTTTAATAAACTTTTTACTTACCAAACGGTTATCCATTTGTATTTGTAAAAAGTAAATTCCTTTAGTTAAATGAGATACATTAATTGTGCTATTGGGTGTTACAATAGTTTCTAATGTTTTACCCATTATATCCATAATTGTAATTGTTTCAATTTTCTCTTCAGATTTAATGTTAAGTTGAGAATTTACTGGATTAGGATAGATAGAAAAACTCTGAGCTGTAGATTCCTCATTTACTCCTACAAAACCACAATTTAAACTAAAGCTTGCTCCGGCATCAATGGCTGTCCAATTA
>JAESTF010000072.1 GCA_016763795.1 Flavobacteriales bacterium | reverse complement strand
GATGTATGTCATTAAACATTAATGTTTTATGGTGACTATTGCAGCGGGGTTCACCTCTTTCCATTCCGAACAGAGAAGTTAAGCCCAATTGCGCAGATGGTACTAGGTTTTCCTGGGAGAGTATGTCGTTGCCAATTTTAATTAAGCCCCTTTCTTTTTGATTGGGGCTTTTTTATTACTTTCGTTTTTCTATGCTTAATACCTGTGATAAAATACTATTTAGCTTATTTACTCTGCTTATTGTTAGTGATACTTATTCACAAGATTTAGACTCTTTATCTGTTGTTGATTCTAAATATGATTCTATATTAAGGTCGGATGGAGAATCTATGGAGACATTATTTTATAAGCATGAAAATGATGTTTTGATTAATAATTTGGGACCTTTTGGGTCATCTTTTTATTATCCAACTACTTTTTATTTTCAACAAAAAGAGATATTAGAGAAGACTAATCAATTTAATGAAAAGCTGTTTAAGTTATCTGGATTTAGACCTTATACAAATGTTACATTTATTAATGCGAGTAGGAAAGAGCAAATTTTTTATATTAAGCATGTCCAAGAATTTGGAAAGTTACTTTTATTTGATTTTGATTTTAAGAAAATTAGCTCTCCGGGTGCTTATATTAACCAGGAGGCAAATAATACTTCGTTTAAATCTAATTTAAAATATTCTTCAAGAAAAGAAAATTATACCATTAGGTTTTCTAATGGTATATATCGAAACTTTTATCAAGAGAATGGAGGTTTATTTGATGTAGAAAATTATGAGCTTAATGTTTTTGAGGATGCACAAACTTTTCCTGTTAATTTACAAAATTCTAATTCATTTAATAAGAGGTATAATTTTAAATTAGAGCAGCGACTGGATTTATTTCAAATAAATTCAGATTCAAATAATAGTTCAAAAATTTATTTAAAACATACGGCAAGTTACTCTACTCAGCAAAAAGTTTTTTTTGATAATGATCCTCTTTCAACGATCTATAATAATATTTATATAGATTCTATTTTCTCTATAGATTCTATTTATTCTAATAATTTTAGTAATACGGGATTTATAGGTTATAGAAATAAGAACTATTCGGTTGAACTATTTGGAGAGTGTGATTTAAAGAAATATGAGCAAAGCTTTGGTTTAATTACAAATTATAATAACACTTACGCTGGAATTTTAAGCAGTTATACTCATGGAGGTTTAATGGTTGATATAATTGCTAAATATGGTGTCGGTGGTTATAGAGAGAATGATCTAGAATCTGAAATGATGCTTTCTTATGGTAAGGATAAATATAAATTAACAGTTGGAGCTACTTATTTTTTGAATGAACCTGATTTGAAATTTATAAATTATACTTCGAATCATTTTAAATGGAGTAATACTTTTTTTGAAAAGCAATCGACTTTAGGTTTTAATGTCATTTTTAAATTAAAGGAATTACAGTTGGAGTTTAAAGCTGAAAGTAAATTATTGAACAATACGCTTTTTTATGATAGTTTGGCTATTGCAAATCAGGATAAAAATAATGCTTCAATAACTTCATTTTCTTTAGCAAAAGATTATAAGTTACTGAACTTTCATTTTAGAACAGTTTTTATTTATCAAATTACGTCTGATGAGTTATTATTTCCGTTACCAGAAATAATAGGCAGACAAGTTTTATATTATCAAAAACATATTTTTAAAGGAAATTTACAATTTCAGTTTGGCTTAGGTTTTTCTTATTCTACGGATTATTTAGGATATGCTTATATGCCAGCCATTAATGAATTTTATGTGCAGCAAAAAACAACATTGGGTTATTACCCCAAAATTGATGTATTTATTAATACACACTTAAAACGGGCTCAAATATTTTTAAAGTATGAACATATAAATGCTGGAGGAAGTTTGCCTAAATCTTATGCGGTTCCTGGTTATCCTCCAATGGCTAAGTCATTAAAATTTGGTGTTTCTTGGAATATGTTTGATTGAGTAATTTTAGTTTAAGTCTTTTGCTTTTTCTTCTTAGCTGCTGGGAACAAAATATTGTTTAAAATTAAACGATAACCTGCGGAATTAGGATGTAGGTTAAGGTCTGTTGGTGGATCACCAACCATGTGTTGGTAATCTGCAGGATCATGACCTCCGTAAAAAGTCCAAGTTCCTTTTCCAAGTTCACCATGTATGTATTTGGCTGAGTTGAGTGATTTATTTTCGCCCATTATTAATACGTTAGCTTTTATAAATTGTTTATTGTAACCAGTAGTTTGTCCATAAAATCCGTTTACAATACTTGTATGGTTTTGACAGAGCATAGTTGGAATAATATCCCATTTGGCAGAGAAATCGAATAAGGTGAAATTATCTATGTTTTTAGGTGTTTTTATGTGAGATGGCGTAGCATCAATATTAGAGAATTCATATTCGGTAGGATTAGTTTTTAAGGTGAAATCTTTAAATGCAAATGTTTTGCTATAATCTAATTTTGAATTATAGTTTGGTGTTGATCCATCTCCATCGAACATAGCTTCGCAAATATCTAATCCTTCGGCAGCCAGGGCAATGTCTAGGGCGTCAGTCCCTGAGCACATCGCGAATAGAAAACCTCCGCCAAAGGTAAATTCTTTAATAGTTTTGGCTACTGCTAATTTTAATTGAGAAACTTTATTAAACCCTAATCGTGATGCAGTTTCTTCATTGTAACGGACTTGTTCTCGGTACCATGGCGCATTACGATAATGACCATAAAACTTACCATATTGTCCTGTGAAATCTTCGTGGTGGAGATGGAGCCAATCGTATTTAGGTAAAAGTCCTTCTATAATTTCATCATCATAAACCACATCATAAGGGATTTCAGCATATTTTAAAACAAGGGTTACTGCATCATCCCAAGGTTGTTTGTTTTTTGGTGAGTAAACAGCAATTTTAGGTTGTTTTTGTAATTTAACTACATCCATATTTACTTCAGGATCGGAAATTTCTGTAAGTATGGCTGTTGACTTCACATTCGCTATTACTTCATAAGAAACGCCTCTAATAATTAATTCTTCTTCTATGGTTTTGATATGTTTTATCATAAAACTACCTCCACGATAATTTAATAGCCAGTCTATTTCTACATCATTTTGTAAAACCCAGTAAGCAATGCCATAAGCTTTTAAGTGATTTTTTTGATTGTTATCCATTGGTATAAGTAAATAAGTAGCACTTACTTTTAAGGAGAATAAGCTGATTATTATAAGGACGAGTATTTTTTTCATGTCAATAAAATTAGGAACTTATTTTTAAAGTTTCTTTAGAATTACTAGGATTGTTTTGAATTCTTACTGGTGTATGAGTATATCATTTTTTTTCTT
>JAESTF010000071.1 GCA_016763795.1 Flavobacteriales bacterium | reverse complement strand
CATTTAGCCTATTAATGCAACTTATTTAAAAATCAAAAAATAACAAAAATGATAAATACAACATTCTTTAAATCGACACTTAAACAAGGGATAATAATGGGATTTTCCTTTTGCCTTTACACTACACTCATGTGGTTGACAAAGTTAGACACCGTCTATTTAAATATTGGGCAATATTTTGATATGGCAATACTTATTTTGCCGATTCTAATAATTCTTTGGGCAATAAAACAAGAAAATAATTTGTACACAGTTACTACAGTTCAAAGAATTATAATAGCAATTTTCGTTGGTGCAGTTTCATATTTAATTTACGATCCATTTATATATATATCATAATTACATTAACCCTGATTGGTTTAATTCGGTTTTAACTTTAAAAGAAATTGATTTAAATGCTGTTAATATACCTCATGATAAAATAGTAGAGACATTACAAAAAATGAAAGATTCAAATGTATCTCAACCTGGACTATTTAGGCTATCTACAGCAATACCTTCAGTAATCATTATACCAACTTTAATCGCTTTAATTTCTCTAATTATTGTAAAAAGAAAAAAATAGAAATAAAAAACCAGCGCTAACATTAGCTAAAAAATCATAGCTCCAATTCGAACCGCAACGCTTTTTAGCCTGATCGTTAAACGAACCTCTTCAAAAAACTTAAAATTCTCTTCGCTAAAAAAGCAAATTTAGGTTGTGTATCTTTTCAAATCACATTGTTTTTTCACCTTATCCTTCGATAAACTCAAGATGGCAAAAAAAACATAATTTTCAAGACTTAATGTAATTATCCGTTTTATAATTTGCTAGTTGAAATCTACCACTTTTACTATTTCACAACAAACAAAGCAGACCCGTTAATTGATTTACTACCTTTGACCTGTTAACTATAAATATTAACTTCTCCCTTTCAGGGAGATTAAGAGGAACACATTATGAAAATATATCACAATCCAAGATGCAGTAAAAGCAGGGAAACACTGCAGCTTATTAAAGATGCTGGCGTTGAAGTAGAAATAGTTGAATACCTAAATACAATCCCTACGGTAGAGGAGTTAAAAATGCTATTAATGAAACTCAACCTAAAGCCTATTGATATTATTAGAAAAGGTGAAGCTGTTTACAAAGAAAAATTTAAAAACAGTAATTTTAATGATGACGAATGGATAAAAATAATGTTAGAATATCCTAAGCTAATTGAAAGACCTATTGTTGTAAAAGGAAATAAAGCAATACTTGGTAGGCCTCCACAAAATGTTTTAGATTTATTCTAAGATTTTTCTCCGTCTTCTAATCCAGCTAATTCTCTAATAAATTTAGGTGCTATTTTATTTAATAAAAATAATTTAATAGCCGCTGGAACCATTACAGTAAAACAAAATAATAACACCCACATTGCCATAAAGAAAAACCCAAAAAAAAGTATCCATCCTATTGCTACCATATCCTATTTTTTTAAATTATTAGAAACGTAAAAGTAAAAAAATATACGAACTGAAACAAGTTATATAATTTAAATATTTTAAAGGTCTTCAAAAAAGTCATTCCCCTTATCATCACAAATAATAAAGGCCGGAAAATTTTCTACAACAATTTTCCGTACAGCTTCCATCCCCATTTCTTCAAAGTCAATTACCTCAACAGATTTAATATTTGATTTAGCTAAAATTGCAGCAGGACCTCCTATAGAACCTAAATAAAACCCTCCATATTTTTTACACGCATCGGTAACCTCTTGAGAACGGTTTCCTTTTGCTAACATAATCATAGAACCTCCTATTGCTTGAAATTTTCCTACATAAGGATCCATTCTTCCTGCTGTTGTTGGTCCAAAACTCCCTGAAGGCATTCCTTCTGGAGTTTTTGCTGGTCCGGCATAATATACAGGGTGGTTTTTGAAATATTCTGGCATTGGCTCATCATTATCAATCATTTCAGCAATACGAGCATGAGCTGCATCTCTCGCTACAATTAATGTCCCTCTTAAATTCAATCTTGTTTTAATTGGATATTGCGATAGAATTTTTAATTGCTCTTCCATTGGTTGATCTAAATCAATCTCAATTGCGGGCGCCAAATGTGGTGCTTTTTCTGGTAGGAACTTCCCTGGATTCGTTTCTAACTGCTCCAAAAAGATTCCTTCTTTTGTGATTTTTCCTTTAATGTTTCTATCAGCCGAACAGCTAACACCTATCCCAACAGGACAAGACGCAGCATGTCTTGGCAAACGAATTACTTTTACATCATGTGTAAAGTACTTCCCTCCAAACTGTGCTCCTATCAAACTATCTTGGCAAATTTTCTGAATTTTATCTTCCCAAACAGTATCTCTAAATGCTCTACCTCCCATACTGCCTGCTGTTGGTAATTCATCATAATATCCTGCTGATGCTAATTTAACTGCCTTTAAATTTGCTTCAGCAGATGTTCCTCCAACTACAAAAGCTAAATGGTAAGGAGGACAGGCTGCTGTCCCTAAATCTCTAATTTTAGCAGTAATAAATTCTGTCATTGCCTTTTCATTTAACAATGCTTTTGTTTGCTGATACAAATATGTTTTATTAGCAGATCCTCCACCTTTTGCCATAAACAAAAATGTATACTCATTACCTTGTTCTGCATAAATATCTATTTGTGCAGGTAAATTACTTCCCGAATTTTTCTCATCAAACATATTTGACGAAACCACTTGAGAATATCTTAAGTTTTTCTCCTGAAAAGTATTAAAGATTCCTTTCGATAAATGTTCTGCATCATTAACTCCTGTATAAACATCTTCTCCTTTTTTTCCCATCACAATCGCTGTGCCCGTATCCTGACAAGAAGGTAATTGTCCTACCGCAGCAATTTCTGCATTCTTTAATAAGGTATATGAAACAAACCGATCATTATCTGTTGCTTCTGGATCATCCAAAATTTTAGCTACTTTCTCTAAATGAGCCGTTCTTAACATAAACGAAACATCTACCATTGCTTCTTCTGCAAGAATCTCTAATGCTTTAGCATCTATTTTTAGCACCTCTCGCCCATCAACATTAATTATTGAAACATGTTCTTTAGAAATTAATTTATATACTGTGTTATCTCTTTGAAGAGGAAACGGTTTTTCATAAATAAATTCGGCCATTATTTTTATTTTGAATTAGAATACGAAGTTATGATTTGTTATATAAATTTAGAATTTCTATGTAATAAAAAAGGCTAACATTATGTTAGCCTTTTAAATATTTAAGATTCTCAGTCTATCCTTCAACAAGCTCAGAATGACAGTTTATTTGTTTAATAAAATTTATAACGATTATCAACCACACCAAACTTATCTTTTAATGCCTCTAATAACTGATTAGATACAGTACTATTCTGTTGTGTTAATTGCGTTTTAAGCAACTCATAATCTCCATTTTCTGGAGCTGGCGTAACTGATTCTACCAAGACAACAAATACTCCTGTTTGACCTTCTATAGGTACACTCATTTGACCTTTTTGTAATGTAGAAATCATACCATTAACTCTTAATTCTTGTCCCATTCCAGATATTGAGTAAGCCGAAAAATTAACATTTGGAACACTACTAACTGCTTCTCCAGTTTTTGTAGCTAACTCATCTAAACTTGCTATTCCTTTCATTTCTTCAATAAACATTGAAGCTTTCTTTTTCTTTTTAGCACCTAACTCAACCTGTATTTCTACCTGATCCATTGTTGCTGTACCTTCTTCTCTAACTTCAGATAAATGAGCCACAACAAATGTGTTTCCAAACTGAAATGCTTCAGAAATACTCCCTTTCTCATTTTTAAACGACCATCTTACTAAATCTCTAACATCCTCCATTCCTGGAATCCCTTTATCAGAAGCTATTATATTTGCTGCAATAAATTTAGAATACTCATCTGTTTCTGTTGCTTTAATAAATGCTTCTGCTGTACTATTAGTAGAACAAAACATGTTCGCTATTGCAAAAACATCATTAAAAGTTTCCTTACTTGGAATATTTTTTCTCACTACAGTTGATAATTGAACTTTTCTTGATTTATCAGCTTGCTTCATAATTTCAATCAAATGAAATCCAAACTGAGATTGTACAATAACCATATCTCCAACTTGTCCATTAAAACAAGCATCATTAAAAGTAGGCACCATAGCTCCTTCTACAAACCAACCTAAATCTCCACCTTCAATTGCAGAGCCAACATCTTCAGATGTTGTTTTAGCAATTTCAGCAAAATTTGCACCTAACTCTATAGCCGTTTTAATACTATCTAATTTTGCTTCCAACAATGTATCATTTATTTGTGTTGTTTTCAATAAAATATGACGTGCTCTTACTGAATCTGGTACCATCTTAATTTTTGACAACTTAGTTACCATAAATGCTCCATTTTGCTCATAAACAGCTGTAATTGATCCAACTTCTTGATCAAAAAATGAAGAATCAATACCAAAAGGCATTGCTCCAGCTCCGTAAAATAATTCATCTAAAGGTGCCTCTGAATTATATGCAACAAAAGAAGAATCATCTTCTGTAATCTTAAATTCAGCCGCTGTTGCATCTATCCATTCTTTCGCTTCAGCTATATCAGCTTCCGATGGTATCACTTCGAACTTTACATATTCCACATCTCTTGACGGATCTTGCTTATATTCAGATTTATGCTCATCATAATAAGCTTTCAACTCCTTTTCTGAAACTGTTACTGTACTATCATTTACTGAATTATATCTTTTTGCAACAAACTTAATATTACGTTGTTCATTCTGATCAACATAAGCTCTTTTTACCATATTTGATGTAGGATAAAGTCCTTTAGATAATAATGTTTGATATTTAGAGGCTATTCTTTCTTTTTCAATCCCTTCTTCAAAAGCTAACCATTGTGCTCTGTTTGCAGCAGGCATTGTTTCTAAGCTTTTTAAAAATTGTAACACTTGAGTTGAACTAAAAGCACCAGTTGTTGGATCAGCAAAAGCTTGTTTTACTTGTGGGTGCGGATCATTTCCTTGCACCATATCAAACAATTCTTTTGGGCTAACTGCAATACCCAGTTCTTTATATTGGCTTTCTAAAACTTCTTCTCTAATAATATCATTCCAAACTTGTTCTTTTAATGATTCTCTCAATTCGGGTGGAGCTGTTTGGTTTTGCTGGTTTTCATAATTAGCAACCGCATTCTGAAATCTTACATCAAACTCTTGAGCAGTAATTTCTTTACCTCCGATATCACCAAGACTATTATCTGGACCACCTCCAAACAAACGTTGAATTTGATCTAGTGGCAATAGAAATGCAAGCATACCAACACCAATTATAATCATTACTAATCCTGATTTTTCTCTAATTTTTCCTATTACTGCCATTTTTCTAGTTATTTGGGCTGCGAATATACGATTGTCAACCGAGATATAAAAGCCTTAAATGATAATTATATTGTTGATTTTAAGCCAATAAAGAAAATATTTCATTCTTCTTCCTTAATTTGCTTCAAAGTTATCGTTTCTATTTTATTACCAGCCACCTCATTAATCGTAAACACAACGTTGTCAAACGTAATGATATCACCTTTTTCAGGAATACTTTCGTATACATTTATAATATACCCTCCTAATGTTTCGTAAGCTTCTGATTCGGATAAATCTAATTTATACTTTTCATTAATGTAATCAATTTCTATTCTCGCAGAAAATTGAAAAACATTCTCCTCTAATTTCTTTTCTATCAATTCTTCTTTATCATGCTCATCTTCAATTTCACCAAAAATTTCCTCAATAATATCTTCAACTGTTAAAATACCTGATGTACCTCCAAATTCATCAACCACAACCGCAATACTTCTTCTCTCTTTTAATGCTTTTTTTAATACTTCATTTACCAACATTACTTCCGGAACAATAGAAACCGGTAACAATACAGACTTAACGGATTCTGGCTTTTTAAAGAGTTCTTTTGAATGTGCATATCCAATTATATTATCAATAGAACCCTTAAAAATTAAAATTTTTGAGAGGCCAGTCTCAATAAATTTCTGCTTTAAATCATCAATTGTACTTTCAATTTCTATTGCAATAATTTCTGTTCTCGGAATCATACACTCCCTTACTTTTACTTCAGAAAAACCTAAAGCATTCTTAAATATTTGAATTTCCGAATCAATTTCCTCTCCATCAACTTCTCTTTCTTGAATATTAGCAACAAAATCTTCTAAATCAATTTTAGAAAATGCTAAATCACTTTCTGAAGTATCTACTTTAAATAATTTTAAAATTAAACTTGATATTCCTACAGTAAAATAAGTAAAAGGGTATAATATATAATACACAATTACCAATGGAAACGCAGCAATAGTTAGTACTCTATTAGGGTTAATTCTAAATAATGTTTTGGGTAAAAATTCCGCAAAAAAGAGCACCACCATTGTAGAAATAATGGTTTGCACCAACAAAATAACAACCTCATTATTAGTAATATATAAAACAATTTTTGGCTCCAAAAGTTTAGCCATTATTATACTATAAATTACAAGTGCAACGTTATTCCCCAACAGCATTGCGCCAATAAATTTGGCCGGTCGTTTTAAAAAAGCTGATAAAATTTTTGCTGAAAAAACACCTTTATTTTTATCTAACTCAATTTTCAATCTGTTAGCAGAAACAAAAGCAATTTCTATTCCCGAAAAAAGTGCTGAAGCAAACATTGCCAGCAATAAAAAAATCCAAAAAAGTGGAGTCATTGTTATTTGTAAATTCCCTTTAAAAGTAAGCGTTTATTTCGACATATTTTCAAAGCGTTTTAATTGTCGTTTTCTAACGTAAAAAAGTAGCATAGCCATGGCTGTAAAAAAGTAAAAGAACAATGCATCTCCAACTCCTGTAAAAAACAAGTGGTATGTTGCTAAACGAAAACTTATTACTGCAATTGCTAACCAAAAATATTGTAAAAACCGTACTACCTTCTCCATTTTATTCTGATTTTAAAGAATCTTCTTCCTCTTCCTTAATGTTTATAATTCCTTTTATTTTATGAATTCTCCACTTCGTAAAATCTTGATTTGCTTCCATTCCTTCTCCCATAATCACTTCATCTTCAGTTGTAATTTTTACAAAATCTTTTGTATATATTTTAGAAGAGTCTTGCTCCCAAATTAAATGTTCTGTATTTAAAATTTCTCCTTTATCATTAACCACTACCACATCATCCTTTGCCTCCATTATATTTTTAGAAACTCGATGAATTGCATAATTTGCAGTTAATGTTGAAGAGATATTCATCAAACTATCATAAAATAACACTTCAATTCCTTTAGTCATTTCCATATACTTATTCTCTTCTACCCCATACTCTTCCATTAAAGGAGCTGTAATTTTAATCTGCACATTAGATTTTTCAGAATAAATAAGTTCTACATTTTTCCCTATACTTATTGGTTCATTCTTTCTATGGGTTAACGATTCTATTTCTGCTACATCATTCTCACAAGAACAAAGAATCCCGAATGCGATTAGCATCGGGATAATTTGGATTTTATTTCGTGTGATTTTTTTAAAATTCACCTATCTTGTTTTAATAGTAGTTGTTTCGTTTATCCAACATTTAACAGTATAAGAATCTCCGCTCTTTTTATTATAAAAGAACACATCTTTTGTTGCTGGGTATCGAGATGAAATACTCGCAATTTTCTTATTTGCAATCTTTGCAACAGACCCATCAACGGACTTCGCTTTTCTATATTTATCTACAGCAGACCAATACGCTCCATACCTTCCAAGCTCACCATCATCACAAGTTTTATAACTTTGAGCATACAAATCCCCTATTAAAATGTATGGTTCTCCCCACCCTTTTTTCAAACTAACAGCTTTTAACGCAAAGGTTCTTGCTTGTGCGTAACTCTTTTTATAAGAATATGCTTTAGCAATACTTAATGTAAATGCTGCTTTTTCATCATTTGTTTCAGCCATATCAACTGCTTTTTGGAAAAACTCTATTGCATTTGAATATTTTTTCTTCCCTAAATATATCGTTGCAATTCCTGCAGCTCCATTTGCAGATGGTTCTTTTGCAAAAAATGCTTCTGCAACTTTTCCAAAAATAACTGCACCATCTTCACTTTGATAACATTTATTTTTCTTTAACAATCGCATAGTCGCTTTCAACCACGCTAAATCTTCTTTATTAGCTTCAAAATTCTTGTCAGCTAAAGGTACTAATACTGCACAATCTAAATATGGAGAAGTTACATTCTGAATTTTATCTTGCGCTTTCGCATATCTTGCAGCATTTTTTCCGTCTTTGTTAGCTGCACAAATTGCCATTGTTTTTTCAAACATAGTAACAACATCTGCTTTAGATTTTTTATCTGCTTTTTCTAAATTAATTACAGCAAACATTATAGCCACTAAAGTTCCTGACTGTGTTTTTTTTCCTGTTAATTCAACAGCCCCATTTAAGGTGTTAAATGTTTCTTCTTTATCTTGTCTTGTAGACAACATAGATTGTCCTTTCATCCCGTTCACTAATCCTTCTTGCCCGAACATTTCGACTCTTTGATCAAAAATTGAGAACATAGTATCTAAATAGGCTGCTTTTACTGTTGCATCTTTTTCTTTTTTAGCTAATGCTTTATACAATTTAACTCCATTAATATATAGTGATTTCTGGGATTTAGGACAAGTATTATAAGCAACTCTCCAATACTGCATCGCCATTTTTTGGTCAACCTTCATGTTCTCTTTGTAAATTGCTAACGCTTCAATACAAGTAACACTATCTTCTGGCGTTGCGCCATATTTTCCTTGAGCAAAAGTTGTTAAGCTTATTGCTAATCCTATTAATGTTAATGTTAAATTTTTCATGTTTTTGTATTTTAAATTACCGTACGTTTTTTAATCAATTCTTCTTTTTGCAAACCATTGTGCATTAATGGTTATTCCCACATTAAAATTAAAAAACTTCTCTTTTATTAATCCTCCATCTGTAGTTCCGTTTGTTCCATATTCAAAACCAAAATTAAGTCTTGGGTAACTACTTCCAGATCTTCTTACTGGCAACCCTAAACCAAAAGTTATGCCAGATTCAATCCAGTCTGTATTCTGAATTGCGATATAAGAATTTGAAAACCGTGTTCCGAATCGGTAAGCTATTCTCTGCAAATAATTACTTCCATCATATTTAGGTACAAATTGCACCCCCGCAGCTAGCGAATAATTTGATTCGTAAGTAAAAAGTGGATCGTTACTTGTTATTGCTCCCCAATTAGTTGTTTTATAATCAATAGCAACCAACCATTTACGCTCTTTTTCAAACGAAACACCAAATCCTAAAGAAGATGGCAATTGTATAAAATCGTCAGCGTCTTTTATTAGTTCTACTGTATCTTTAACTGTTCCAAAATCAATATTCCCTGTAAAAGATCTTGTTAATGTTGTTCTCTTACCATCTAAATCAGAAGCCAGCCCATAAGTAACTCCTACAATTAAATTATACTTATCGTCTTTAGTATTCGTAAATGATTTTTGATATTGCAATCCTATATCATACCCAAAATCAGTAAAAGAAATATCTGTTGTATTCCACACATTATAACCATTAGCTAAATCTCCATAAATAATTTTTTGATCGTGATTTATCGTACCAAACAAAAAATAAGCATTTGCCCCAAAAGAAACTGTTGATGTAGAATCAAGATTCATTGCAAATCCATTTCCTAGATAAGCTTTATTTATTGCTCCCGAACCTTCACTAAAAAAACTTAAATCTCCTGCAACAGGATCATTAATAACTTCATCATATTTATATCCTACATTTGAATAGGGTAAAACACCAAAACTCATTCCCCAAGTATCTTTTAATATTGGAAACGCTAATGCTAAATGGCTGATATAAGAATTGTTTTGATATTGTGTTTGAGTGCCATCATCTAATGTTAATGCATTGTTTGTATAACCAACATCAAAAGGAACAACAGAAATTGCCGAATAACTAGCAGGGTTCAATAGCCCAGTAATATCTCTGTTTGACCTTAAACCAATACCAGCACCTCCCATTCCCATATTACGCGAAAAAGATTGTGGTCTAAGAATTCCTACTCCGTATTTTGAATAAGGTGAATTAGTTGTTGACTGAGCAAATGTTGCTACACCAACAAACATTAATAAAAAGATAGTGATTAGTTTATTTTTTTGCATTATAATTTAAAATTTCATTCAATCCTTTCAGCACTAAAAATTCGGATGCAAAGATGCGATTTTTTGGTTCTAAATCAAATAGGTTTATATCTCCTCCCGTAACAACTATTTTTAACGCTTCATATTGTAATAAATAACTATTAATTGTTCCTTCTATCTCATTTTTCATCCCATTATAAACTCCTGAAACAATAGCACTTTCTGTAGTATTTCCTATTAATTTTACTTGCTTTTTATCTAATTTTATTAAAGGCAGTTTTTCCGTAAAATGATTCAAGGCTTTAAATCTCATTTCAAAACCTGGAGCAATTGCTCCACCTAAATATTCCTTTTTTGAATTTACAAAATCGTACGTAATACAAGTTCCTATATCAATTACCAATATATTAGTGCGTTTATACTTGCTTATTGCTCCTACTACAGCTGCTACCCTATCAATACCTAACGTTTTAGGCGTTTTATATTTAAGTTGTAAAGGTAAAGGCGTTAAATGGGTAAGGTGAGTTAAATTATATTTTTTTAACAGATTTTTATCCATCCTTTTTTTTACAGAAGAAATAATAGCGTTTTCAATCGTGTAATCTGAAATAAATAAATTTATTATCTCATTATTTAATTCATTAAAAACTTGAGAGGCCACTAACTTATCTTGCTCAAAAACAGCAAGTTTTGCAAATGTATTTCCTTGATCAATGACAAAATTCATGATTAAAATAAAGTTCGAAATTACAAAATGTAACTAAATGTTTTAGAGATAAAAATATTTAGTTACATTTGCCGACCATTTGAATGGTGCCTTAGCTCAGTTGGTAGAGCAATGGACTGAAAATCCATGTGTCCCTGGTTCGATTCCTGGAGGCACCACTCACTAAAAGCCTTGACTACATT
>JAESTF010000070.1 GCA_016763795.1 Flavobacteriales bacterium | reverse complement strand
TCATAATGATAATCGTATTTTTAAAATTGACAACTCTACCTTTATTATCCGTTAACCTTCCATCGTCCAATACTTGTAATAAAATGTTAAATACATCAGGATGTGCTTTTTCAATTTCATCCAATAAGATAACTGAGTAAGGTTTTCTTCTTACCGCTTCGGTTAATTGTCCACCTTCATCATAACCAATATATCCTGGAGGAGCACCGAGTAGTCTCGAAACAGAATGTTACTCTTGGTATTCACTCATGGCAATTCGGGTCATGGCGTTTTCATCACTAAATAAGAACTCGCTTAATGTTTTGGCTAGTTCTGTTTTACCAACTCCAGTAGTTCCTAAAAAGATGAAAGAACCAATAGGTCGTTTTTCATCTTGCAAACCATCTCTACTTCTTCTTACCGCATCTGCAACAGCAGTTATTGCTTCTTCTTGTCCAACAACTCTTTTATGTAATTCATCCTCTAAACGAAGTAATTTTTCTCGTTCACTTTCTATCATTTTGGTTACCGGAATTCCAGTCCATTTAGAAACCACTTCAGCAATTTCTTCAACAGTTACTTCCTCTTTAATCATTTTAGAAGTAGCTTGTATTTCTGCTAAATCAGCCTTAAAGTTTTCTAATTGTTCTTCCGCTTCTTTTGTTTTTCCGTAGCGGATTTCAGCAACCTTACCAAAATCACCAGCACGTTCAGCTTGTTCAGCTTCGTACTTTAAGTTTTCAAGTTCTTCTTTCGCTTTTTGAATGCCTTCAACAACATTTTTCTCAGCTTGCCATTTGGCAGTTAAGCTGTTTTTTTCTTCGTTGAGGTTAGCCAGTTCTTCTTTTATTTTACCTAGCTTTTTGGTGTCTTTCTCTCGTTTAATGGCTTCTCTTTCGATTTCGAGTTGCATTATTTTACGTTCAACTTCATCTAAGACTTCTGGTTTAGAGTTGATTTCCATACGTAACTTAGCAGCAGCCTCATCAATTAAATCAATAGCCTTGTCTGGTAAAAAACGATCCGAAATATATCGTTGAGATAATTCTACTGCAGCAATAATTGCAGAATCTTTAATCTGTACTTTGTGATGGTTCTCGTATTTCTCTTTAATACCTCTCAAAATAGAAATGGCATCTTCGGTATTTGGTTCATCAATAATTACTTTCTGAAAACGTCTTTCTAATGCTTTGTCTTTCTCAAAGAACTTTTGATACTCATTTAAAGTTGTTGCACCAATTGCTTTTAACTCTCCACGAGCCAAAGCAGGTTTTAAAATGTTGGCAGCATCCATCGCTCCATCACCGCCTCCAGCACCAACTAAGGTGTGTATTTCGTCAATAAATAATACAATGTCTCCTTCAGCATCGGTTACTTCTTTAACCACAGCTTTTAATCGTTCTTCAAATTCTCCTTTGTATTTTGCTCCAGCAATTAAAGAACCCATATCTAATGAGAAAATGATTTTATCCTTAAGATTTTCAGGCACATCACCAGATATTATTCGATGAGCCAATCCTTCAGCAATGGCAGTTTTACCAACACCAGGTTCACCAATTAATATCGGGTTGTTTTTTGTTCTTCGCGATAAGATTTGAAGTACTCTACGTATTTCTTCATCTCTACCAATAACAGGATCTAATTTGTTGGCTTCAGCTAATTCATTTAAGTTCTTCGCATATTTTTTTAGCGCGTTGTATTGTTCTTCTTGACTTTGAGAAGTCACATTACTGCCTTTCCTTAATTCTTGAATAGCAGCCTTCATGTCTTTTTCTTTTACACCACTGTCTTTCATTAATTGAGAAATGGTATCTCCAGTATTTAATAACCCCAATAAAAGATGTTCGATAGAAACATATTCATCTTTAAATTCTTTTAAAAGAGACGAAGCTTTTTGTAAGGCTTTGTTGGTGTTTTGAGATAGGTATTGATTTCCTCCTGTAACTTTAGGGTAAGACTCTATAATTTTATCTAGAGTTTGTTTAAATATATTAAGGTTAACACCTAATTTTTGTAAGATAAAAGGAGTAACGTTTTCGTCAATTTCCATTATACCTCTTAATAGGTGTCCAGTCTCAATAGACTGTTGTTGCATTTCAGTAGCAATTTGTTGTGCTTGCTGAACTGCTTCTTGCGATTTGATAGTGAAATTATTTAAGTTCATAATAGTTGTTTTATGTCGTCATTGTGAGGAAGAAAGCAATCTTATTATGAATTGCCAAACTCCAGATTAAATAACGCCTGATTTATTCTGATTTAAATGTCATCAAAATGCAATCCAATTACATTTTTAGTGGTTTTTATGTCAAAAAAGGCTAAAAATGAAGTGTTTTATGTAGAAATGACAGTTTTTGACTAAAATGGCTTATTTGAAAATAGTTGACGACTATTTCATAATTTAGCAGCTCATTTAAATTAAAACAAAGAAAAATGGCTGAATATCAACAAATGGACATGCCCGAGTTTCCAAAAAACGGGAAAAGAATGATTTTAACAGTAGTGATAGGAATATTATTCTTTATCATAATGTTCAAAAGTGTTAAAAAGATTGATGGTGGTGAAGGAGGAGTTCTTTTTAAGGCAACTACAGGAATTGATACAGAAAATACTTATGCAGAAGGTTACATGTTTATTGCACCATGGAATGATTTAATTATATATAATGTAAGACAACAAGAAGTAATGGAAGATATGGCAGTATTGTCTTCTAATGGCTTGGAAATTTCTCTAGAAGTTTCTACATGGTATCAACCAAAATTTAGTGAATTAGCAAAATTACATCAAGAAAAAGGACAATCATATTTAGATCAGGTTGTTAGACCAGCTATTCGTTCAGCAAGTAGAAGTGTAATTGGGCGATATACTCCTGAAGAAATTTATTCTACAAAAAGAGATGCGATTCAATCGGAAATTTATGAAGAAACAAAGAAAATATTAGACAAGCAATATATTCAAATAAACGAAATATTGGTAAGAGATATTACGTTACCAATTACTATTAAAACGGCTATTGAAGGAAAGTTAAAACAAGAACAAGAATCGTTAGAATATGAATTTAAATTACAGAAAGCATTAAAAGAAGCTCAAAAAGTAAAGATTGAAGCAGAAGGGAAAGCTGACGCAAATAGAATATTAAATGCTTCGTTAACACCAAATATCTTAAAAGAAAAAGGTATTGAAGCAACATTAGAATTAGCTAAATCACCAAATAGCAAAGTGGTTATTATTGGTGGAAAAGATGGAATGCCGTTAATCTTAGGTAATAACTAAGTGATAAACATTACAAAATGAAGCCCTTTTAGCGAATACTAAAAGGGCTTTTTTTATGGCGCTTATATTCATTGAATTTTGATAAAGAAGCTTCTCTTAAGGTTTTAGAAGAAATATAAGTAACAACAAACAATAAGTTACAACAGTAATTAATATAGAAGTGACTACATAGAATCTTGAAAAGCATGTTTTTGAGGTTTATTTTGAGTAAAACGAAAAATACCAAAAAAGAATGTCCTTTGAAAAGCTAGGCAATCCAAATAATGTGAAGAATTTCTTTGTGTTTTGGAATGTCGTTTAACGGTTTGGCTATGAACAGTTGCGTATTTAAAGTAACTAAACTAATAAATATTTCACGTAACTGGCGGAAAATCCGTAGGATTTTCCATGTATGCTCTTACAGGTAATTTTTTATAGGTGGCGTTAACAATAGCACTATTCTTATTTGTTAATATATTTAATTTATCTGCTTAAGCATAAAGTATTCAGATAATATTCTGTCAAAAAAAACCTGAAGGAATATTAATACCAATTGAAGCTCCCCATTTCGAATAATTTTCTGGATAAAAATTTGTTATTTTCGAAATATTGTATGTAAACTTTAAACTTCCAAGACCAAATAAAGAAATTCCAATTGCAGGTTCTAACATAAATTCTTTATTTCCTTTATTAAATAAGTATACTGCATTAAGTTCTAATTGAACAATATATATATATAATGAAATATTCGCTTTTGGTCCATGATAAAGTTTATCGAAAAAAGCAGTTTTATAACCAGCAGATAAAAATAAACCTCGAAGAGGTAATAAATTAGGTATAGCTTTTCCAAAATCCAAATCTGAACTATATTCGGAAATTTTAAAGCCAAAAAGACCAAAACCCACACCAATATCTGCAACAAATCCAGAATTATAGCCTGCATTTATTGTAATTATAGCTGAACCTTTCGTTTCGTAATCCTGACAAAAGGAGAGACTAGGTATTAATAAGATAATAAAAATTAAATTTTTCATAATATTTTTTTGATTACAGTACTGACGCTTTTGTATTATTGCTAACGTTCTTGTTGGAAACGTTTTAATTTTTCTTACATGCTGTTAAACGAGAGTACGTTTTTTACTTAATAAAGTCAATTGCTTTTTTTTAGTAAATATTCTAAACTATATAGCATTAAATCTTCAGAATCATTAGGTAGCTTAATCATTTTAATAAAAGACAAGCCTAATTTTTCAATAAGCTTTTGAGAATTTAGGTTTTCTTTAATAGTAATTGCACTTATTTTTTTAATGCCGAATTCAGGTAAAGCTATTTGCATAATTTTGTTTGAAGACTCAAATGCATACCCCATTTTTTCATGTTGTGGCAAAAAAGCAAAGCCAATATCAACACCATCAATTCCTTCTCTGTTATATAATCCACAAGTGCCAATTTTGGTATTGTCAATTTTAAGAGAGACTGTGTAGTTAGAGTAGCCTAGTTTTTCTAATTGAGGAAGTATTTTATTATTGATGTAATTTTTTGCATCTTCAATTGAGTTAATGTTTCGTTGACCAATGTTTTTTATCCATTTTGGAGTATTCATTAGTTCGAATATAAAATCAGCATCAGATTCGATTGTTGGTTTAATGAATAACCGATCTGTCTCAAATGATTTGTAATTATTCATTACTTCACATTAAAACCTAACATCTTTTTATTTTCAATAAAACAATCTATTTTATCATGTATTTTTATTGGACCAACCCCTGCAGGAGTTCCTGTGTAAATAATATCTCCAATCTTTAAGGTAAAGAATTTAGATACATACGCTACAATTTGATCGAAATTGAAAAGCATATCTTTCGTATTTCCTACTTGTTTTGTTTCCCCATTTAGCTGTATGCTAAAAACTAAATTATTAATGTCGTTAAACTGATCGATTGTTACAAATGGACTAGTAGGAGCAGAGCCATCAAATGCTTTTGCTTTTTCCCAGGGTAATCCTTTTTCTTTACATTCTTGTTGTAAATCACGGGCAGTAAAATCTACTCCAATTCCAATTTCGTTGTAATATTTGTGGGCAAATTTCTCTTCAATGTGTTTTCCTAAACGGTTAATCATAATTACAATTTCTACTTCGTGCTGTACATTTTTAGAAAAACTAGGATACACAAAAGGGTTTTTTTTAGGTAATAAAGCAGTCTCAGGCTTTAAAAAGAAAACAGGTTCTGTTGGCACAGGGTTGTTTAATTCCTTTGCATGATCAACGTAATTTCGTCCAATACAGATTATTTTCATAAGTTCTAAATTCGAGAAGATTTCTCAATAATTATCTCAGGCATTACCTGCTAAGAGTTAAACTTATTTTTAAGCATATTTAGTCTATCTTCTGTGGGCTCACTATTTGCTTTGTTTGGCTTTTTATAAGTAGGCTTATTTGGTTTCGGTTTATGCTGTAGAGGTTTTGAAGTAGGTTTCATTTTAGCTTTGATGTCTTTCATTACCTTTTTGGTGTACAACGGGAAATCACCATTCATCATCCATCCGTAATAACCAGGTTCTTTTTCCAATACTTCGGTTATAGCTTTTCCTTTGTGTTTCCCAAAATTAAAGACTACCACATTGTTTTCATCATAAACAAAACGGCCTAATAAATCAGCATTTTTTGTCATTTGAGAGAACTCACTTAAAAAGTCAGTATCAGCTTCTAAATCACTGTATTTTGCTATCTGAGCTTCTAAAATTTCATAAGTAGCAGTAGTATCTGCTTCAGCACTGTGTGCATTTGTTAAATCTTTATCGCAATAAAATTTGTAGGCAGCAACTAATGTACGTTGCTCCATTTTATGGAAAATGTTTTGTACATCAACCAACTTTCTATCAGAAACATTAAAGTCGATTCCTGCTCTTAAAAATTCTTCGGCTATTAAGGGAACATCAAATCGGTTAGAATTAAATCCAGCTAAGTCACAACCTTTAATAAAATCATTTAATTCATTTGCAACTTCTTTAAATGTCGCTTTATCTTTTATTTTATCTTCAGTTATTCCATGAATTGCAACGGATTCTGCTGAAATAGGAATAGTGGGATTAATTAGCTTGGTTTTAATTTCTTTATCACCATTAGGCATAATTTTAACAATAGAAATTTCTACAATTCTATCTGTTGCGATATTTAAACCAGTTGTTTCTAAATCAAAGAAAGCAAGAGGTTTGGTTAATTTTAGTTTCATGAAATGATAATGTATTATTTTGTAATCGTAAATTCTTTAGACATAAAAGGAATAAAGTCACTTTTTCCTTTTATAACTAAATTTTCATTTAGTGGGGCATAGCCAGGAGCATCTATCATTACGGTATAACTTCCCGGAAGAAGTGTGATAAGAAGTCCTCCATTTTTAGAACTAGGAGTATAGTGTCTTTCTTCTTGAGTTCTGTTGTTGGTAATAATTACAAAGGCATCTTTGATGGCTTCTGTAGCCCCCATTTCAATAATTTTAGATTTAATGATAGTTTCTCTAGAATCAATTTCATTAAAAGTTACTTTATAAATATCCTGAAATCCTTTGCTATCTTTTCTCCATGCAGAAATATATGCATGTCTCTTATCTTCAGTAAAAGAAATACAAAGGTTATCTCTTGGAGTATTTAAAGGGTATCCTAAATTTTCTGCTTTACTCCACTTGTTTGTTTCTGCGTCCCACGTTGATTTGAAATAATCATATCCGCCCATGCTATTATGCCCTTTTGATGAAAAATATAATGTTGTTCCGTCATAAAATAGGTTAGGAAAATTTTCGTCATATTTTGTATTGATATTTTTTCCTAAATTTTGTGGTAAAGCCCATTCTCCATTAGGTAATTTACGTGTCATATAAATATCTTTTCCACCAATTCCTCCGGATCTGTGACTCGCAAAAAATAGTGTATTTCCATTGGCAGATATTGTTGCAGCACTTTCAAATCCTTTTGAATTTACATTACTACCCATTTTTATTTTTTTCTTAAATTTAAAATCTTTAATACTGGCTTCATAAATATCTCCTTTACTTTTAATATCATCAAAATAGATATATAATTTATCGGCATTGTAAGATAAACCAACAGCT
>JAESTF010000069.1 GCA_016763795.1 Flavobacteriales bacterium | reverse complement strand
TTAGGTAATTTACGTGTCATATAAATATCTTTTCCACCAATTCCTCCGGATCTGTGACTCGCAAAAAATAGTGTATTTCCATCGGCAGATATTGTTGCAGCACTTTCAAATCCTTTTGAATTTACATTACTACCCATTTTTATTTTTTTCTTAAATTTAAAGTCTTTAATACTGGCTTCATAAATGTCTCCTTTACTTTTAATATCATCAAAATAGATATATAATTTATCGGCATTGTAAGATAAACCAACAGCTTGATCATCATAAGTAGAGTTAATCATAGAATTGCCTTTTTTTGAAGCTACAAATTCACCATTTACCACTTTACTATAGTTAATTGCGGAAGGGTAGTATCCATCAAATTCTTTAACACCACTTTTTCTTCGGGTAGTGTATATCATAAAAGATTCATTAGGAGTTACAAGTGGGTAGTAGTCAGGGTACTCTGAGTTTATTTTATCTCCAGCATTTTCAAATGTAACATCTATTGGAGATTGTAATAGTTTAATTGCACTTTTAACTTTCTCAATTTCACGATCAACTTCAGCGATTCTAGTTCCAGGCCCACTAATAATGTATTTGTTAAAAGCTTCTAATGCTTTTTCTAATTTTAAATTATAATGGTAAGCTTTCCCTAAATAAAAGTAAACATCTTCATTTGCTTTTCTTTCAGCAGCTTTTTTCTAAATATTTAATAGCATCAATTTTATCTCTATCAGTAAATAATATACATAAACCAGCTTTATAAGGATATTCAGCGCTTTTAGGGTCTTTGTCCATTAACTTTACATATACCTTAAGGGCATCAATATAGTTCCCATATTTAAAATGCTCTTCAGCATCTTCTGGTATAGCCTTTTGAGCAAGACTTGTGCTCATCAAAATGACAGAGAATATTAGTGTTATGTAGAGTTTAATAATCTTCAATTAATAAGTTTTGTGAACCTAAGATACAAAATTAATACCAAAACAAAGTAACATTATTTTATAGTGATTTTAACATATTGAAATTTATGATACTTTTCAGTGTTTTTATAATCACCAGTGTACCTAGGGCCACTTACTATGGAGTTTATTTTGTTAATTTCAATATTATCAGCATTAACACCTTTATCTGTTAGAGATTTAAGAATTACAGCTTTTGCTTCATCACCCCTTAAAGATGCTAAATTAATGTTTGATTTAAATGTTTTTGTAGGAACTTTAGAAGCACTAGATTCGATATCAATAGATATTTTACCTGTTGCCTTAATTCTAATAAGAGCACCTTCAATCATTTTAATATAGTCTGGATGGTTAGTGTTTACCTCCCTTATATTATACCCGAAAAACTCTTGATAGAAAGTAATTAATCCTGTGGTATCTGGCTTATCTACTTTAATCGTATCGCTTATTATTGTATATGCTAAATTTGTATTTGAAGTATCAATTGTTCTAGTTAAAGCCATTAATAACTTATCATGCTCAAAATCTTTGTCATTAGCAGTTTTGTTTAAGGGAACTTCATTAGTTATTTGACTAGTATTGATATCACCATCTTTCTGAGCTTTAGCTATTGCATCAGCTGTATTAAAAAAGGAGTTCCTTAAAGTTGCAACTTGATAATCTTGCCCGTCTTTTTTAATATTCTCGAGCATAATTTCACTAAATAGAGGATAAAATTCACATTGTTTAGGAATTGTTACATTTACTGTTTGCGAGTTAAAGCCTACAGCATTAACAGTTAATTTGTAAGTGTTTTCTGGAGGTGCAATCATTAAAAATTTACCATTTTCTGCTAAAGATTTTGTTTCATTTACCGTTTTATTATCGGTATTAATAAGTGCTAAAGTTGCCTCTAAAGGTAGTTTGTTACTTTTATTATAAACAATACCTCTAAGTTCTGTGTTTTCAATATTCGGACAAGAAATATCAAAACCATAAATATCCATAGCACCTAAATTACCTTCTCTGTTAGAAGAGAAGAACCCAATTTCGTTATTGTCTTGCATTACTAAATAAATATCATCAGCAGGTGAGTTAAAAGGAATTCCCATATTTACTGGAGTACTCCAATTATCATTTACCAATTCACTTTTAAAAAAGTCATAACCACCAATACCCTCATGTCCTTTTGATGAAAAGTAAAGCGTTTTACCATCTGAAGATAAAAATGGTCCATCTTCATCATACTCAGTATTAATTGTAGTGCTTAAAATTTCGGGATCAGACCATTCTCCGTTTTCAATTCTGCTAGATTTATAGATATCTTTTTCTCCGATACCATCTTTTCTTGTAGCAACAAAAAACATAGTTTTTCCATCTTGAGCAACAGTTATACTAGGAACATTAAATTGGCTTTCGTTAATGTTATTATTTAAAGCCTCTAATGGAGACCACTTATTATCTTTATATTCTGATTTCCATAATTGATCTTTTTTATAAGTGTAAAGTGTATTACCATCAAAAGTATATACTACACCTGCATCATGTTTTTTAGAATTAAAATTTTCAGGTAAGAATTTTTTTAGTTCATTTTTATCTTGAACTAACGACCAACTATCCTTATCTGTATTTTTTGCAACGTAAATATCCTCATAGGGTAATAAATCATGAGCTTTTTTACCTTTACTATCTTTTCTTCTTGATGTAAATAAAATTACATTATCATCCTTTCTCTAAACAGGCGCATATTCTCTTTCTGATGAATTAATATTAGCTCCTAAATTTTTTATTTTAATGTTATTATTACTTTCAGCATTAAATTTTATTCCATTATCGTTAAGATGAATTCGATGATTAGTTTCTTTTAGAAGTTCTTGTCCTGCTTTATGAGATTTTATAAAGGGAATAAATTCATTAAGTGTGGTTTTAGATTTTTCAAAATCACTATTTAAATGATATGCTCTTCCTAAATAATATTTTAGTTCTGGAATGGTATCTTCTTTAGAGTTTGCTAATGCAGCTTCAAAATAAGAAATTGACTTATTTCTTTCAAAATCAGAAAAATAATAACTTAACCCGGCTTCAAAATTATAGATATCATTAGTAGGAACTAATTCTACAAGTTTAGAGTAGTTTTCTTTTGCATCTAAATATTGCTCTTTAGATAGTGCTTTCTTTGCTTTTTTATATAATTTTTTTTCTTCCTTAGAAGCTTTAGCTCCATAGGAAGATAATGTCGCAAAAGAGAATGCGAAAAATATTAATGAGATCTTTAAAAATGAAGACATAAGTTTTTTTTGATTTAATAATGTTATTTTATTTTGATAATAACATATTGATATTTTTCATATACACTAGTGTTACCCGGATTGTTATTATATTTTGGTCCACCAACACTAGAGTTAATGTTAGAAATTATAATGTTTTCTTTTCTTATTCCTTTTTTTAATAGTGAAGCTATAATCTTCTCAGAGGCATTACTTGCTCTTTTAGCAGCTAAATTATCATTTGTTGTATAGGTTGTTGTTGGAACGTGAGAAGCACTTGATTCTATTTGTATAGTAATATTCCCAGTTGATTTAGAACGTTCAATGGCTTTATTAACCATGTCAATATATTTAGAATCTGAAGTGTTAACACTTTTTACATTATAGTTAAAGTATTCTTGATAAGAAGCAATGATATTTCCGCTTGGAGAATAATTAGTATTAACGTTATTAGTATTATTCATCCCCTCTATTTGGTTTTTTAAATCAGCGATAATAGCTTCTAAAGCAGACACTCTACTATCATTGGTGCTGTTGGAAGCAGGTGCTGTATCTTTTAGGCTTTTGGCTAATTGATCTTTAAGTTCTGCTATTTGTAATTCCAATGTATTTATTACAGATTTTAATTTATCTAGCTGAGATCTTTCATTATGGTTCCAGTCAGTATTCTCAGATGACTTATTTGGAATCATAGCCAAATCTAATTTATCATTGATACTGTACCTTTTCATTTGGTCTAATTTAATACTATAGTTTGGAGGAGTTTTTGTTATATATCCTTTTTTCTCTAGCTTTAAATTAAAGTTGACAGTTTCAAGAATTTTTTTATCACTTAAGGAGAGAATGTACTCTCCATTTTCTGATGTAATAAAAACATTTTTTTCACCTGTTTTTTTATCTGAAATATTAAGGAGGACACCCTCTAAAGGCTTATTAGTCATTTTGTCCGTAACTATTGCTACTAAGGACGCTCCAGCATCTGCTTCTAAAATAGTTCAATGTTGTACTCTTCTGATTCTAAAATTTCAAACTTTTTGATTGATTTACTGGAATTTAAATATCCTTTTTTTCTTGCAATTGCAATATATTTCTCATTTTGTTTAACAGTAAATTTAAATATCCCTTCAGAATTTGTTGTTTTCGAATCAATTTTACCTCCATCTTGGTTATATAAATCTACAAGTACATTTAGCACAATTTTATCTTCTGTATCTTTTACGGTACCAATTAATTCAGTTGTTTTTTGATTTGGATCTCCAAAAATAACATCATCTAAATTTATACCTCTATTAATTTCTTGGTAAGCAGAAATAGGGGGTATGTATAAATCTTCTTCCTGTTTGAATTGTGCAGCAGAATAAACAATGTGGTAGTCATTTCCAGGGGAGAGGATAATACTAAATTTACCATCTTTTTTTCTTGGTTTATAAATTCCAACTAAGTCTCCGGTTTCATTATCTGTTACTAAAACTTGAGCATTGTCTGGTAATTCTGTTGTGCCTTTTATTTTAATATATCCTGTTAAGAGTGTTACAGGCTTGGCATCAGCATCTTCTAAAGATAATCTGTAAATATCTTTTTCCCCATATCCATGTTCTTGAAAAGAAGAATAGTAACCTCTTTTTCCATCAGCAGAAGTAACAAAAAATACATCATCATCAGTAGTGTTTACAGGATATCCCATATTTACGGGTTTAGACCAGTTTCCTGCATCATCCATAGTTGAAGAGAAAATGTCAAATCCGCCAATACTACTATGACCTTTAGAACTAAAGTACATAGTTTTTCCATCAGGGTGGATGAAAATACCATCTTCATCATAAGGAGTATTAATCATACCTCCAATATTTTGAGCTTTAGCCCATTCTCCATTAGGAAGTATCTTACATAAATAAATATCTTTACCTCCTAAACCTTTTTTTCTGTCACTTACAAAATATAGTGTTCTTCCATCAGGTGAAATATGAGCATGAGTTTCGAAAGATTCTAAATTAATATCAGAGCCTAATTTAACAGGGATGCCCCATTCTCCATTTTCTAATGTACTGGTATAGATGTTTCCATCACCATTATCATCTTTATAAATAAATAAAGTTTGTCCATCTGTAGAGATATTAACAGTTGCTTCATGACCTTCAGTGTTAATTCCTAACAATTCGGGTTTAGACCAAACACCATCATAGTTATGAGAAACGTAAATATCTTCATAATGCTTTCCATCTTCTATATCTTTAATATAGTAGTTAGAACTATCACTTCTAACTCTACGAGAGGTGAAATACATAGTGGATTCATCGATAGATAAAATAGGACTATAATCTCCAGAAACTCCGTTTATTACTGTTCCCATATTGCTAACTTTAATGTTAACAGGGTTTTTTACTGCTACTTTTGCAAATTTACATTGCTTAATATTATGATCTACTTGGTTAAATAAGTAGTGTTTTTTAGAAATTTTTTCTTTAAATGAATTGTAATTCACCGTAGCATTGTCAAACTCATAATTGATATGATATGCCCTAGCCAAGTAGTAATAGGCTTCTATTGGAGATTTTTTTTCTGAAGAAGAAAAAGGATCATAATTTTTACTAGTGTTTTGTACAGCAGTAACTAAATATTTCAATGCTTTCTTTTTGTCATTAGAAGAATATATATAGCATAACCCAACTTTATAATTTAAATTGAAATTAGCAGGTTGTTCAGTTTGAAGTTTTAACCAAATAGGTAAAGCCACATTAAATTGATTTTCTTCTATTAATGTATTTGCTTCTAAAAAACTTTGACTAAATTTTTCATTTTGGGCATTTAGGTTAAGTAGTGCAATCCCAAAAATAATTATTAGGGCTATTTTTTTCATGTTTAGAGTGTTCTTGTATAAAATTTATAAATACAAATATATTTTATTTGCGTCTTATATCAAATTATAACTATTAATAATAAATTCTACCAATTTATTAAAGTTCCCGATTAACATCGAATTCTTCAAGATAATCAGCTACTTTTCTAACAAACATACCTCCTAAAGCTCCATCAACAACCCTGTGATCATAAGCATGTGATAAAAACATTTTATAACGTATCGCAATAGCATCTCCCGAAGGTGTTTCTATTACTGCTGGCTTTTTCTGGATTGCTCCAATAGCCATAATTGCTACTTGTGGTTGATTTATAATTGGAGTTCCCATGACATTTCCAAAAGAACCAACGTTAGTTACAGTGTAGGTCCCTCCCGAAATATCATCTGGAGATAACTTATTATTTCTCGCTCTATTTGCTAAATCGTTAACAGCTTTAGTCATACCAACTAAGTTTAATTGATCAGCATTCTTAATTACAGGTACAATTAAGTTTCCACTAGGAAGAGCAGTAGCCATACCTAGATTTATGTTTTTTCTTTTGATGATATTATCCCCATCAACAGAAACATTAATCATCGGGAAATCTTTAATTGCTTTCACTATTGCCTCCATTATAATTGGAGTGAAAGTGATTTTTTCATTTTCTCGTGCTAAAAACTCGTTTTTAATTTTATTTCTCCAATTAACAATATTCGTCATATCAGCCTCTACATAGGAAGTTACATGAGGAGATGTTTGTTTGGACATTACCATGTGGTTAGCAATGAGTTTTCTCATTCTATCCATTTCAATAATTTCGTCACCAGCATTTAATGAGATACTTGATTTTTTTGGCTCAGATTTAACTTGTGCTGGCGCTGAGTTTATTTGAGTAGATTTTTCCATTCCATTTGATGTGGTAGGAGTAGTAGTTTTATTACTTCTGTTAGGTATATAATCTAAAATATCTTTTTTTGTAACTCTACCATCTTTCCCTGATCCAGAAATAGCTTCTAGTTCATCAATAGAGATGGCTTCCTTTTCAGCAATACTTCTTACCAAAGGAGAATAAAATTTTCCAGAATCAGATGTTTTTCCGATTTTTTGAGTAGCAACAACATTAGCAATGCTTGCTGTCTCTGCTATTAGGGTTGATGTTTCAGTTGGCGTGTTCTCTTTTTGTGGAGTAGCAACAGTTGCTTCAGTAGTAGATTCTCCTTCAGAACCAATGATTGCAATTGCTTGTCCAACTTGAACAACATCGCCTTCGTTAAAAAGTTTTTTTATCAATACCCCTTCAGCAGTAGATGGTACTTCAGAGTCAACTTTATCGGTTGCAATCTCTACAACAGATTCATCTGCTTCAATCGTATCTCCAACCTCTTTTAACCAACTTGTAATGGTTGCCTCAGCAACACTTTCACCCATCTTAGGCATTATTAATTCTACTTGCGCCATATTTATTTTTATTCCTGTTTAAACGTATTTTCTGAAAGTCACAAATTTAACTTAAATAATCTGTTTTTCATGCCAATTTTCTAAGTATTTTGGCGGTGTTAACCCCTGCTTTATAACTAGTTGAGAATGAGGTTTAAATTAATAATTATGCTGCTGTTTTTATTGCTGATTTCAAAGGTGAAATCTCAGCAATCTAATATGCAAAAATTCAAAGAATTAAGTTGTCCTGAAAAGTGGTGGGTAATTAAACATCCATTTGTTGCTAAAAAAGCATTAAAAACAGCAGAAAAGGCTCGGGTAGAAACAGAAATAATAATAAAACAAAAGCTATTAAAAGGCAATGGAAATGGTGGGCAGGTTGATGCTTTTAGACATGCTTTCTGGATGGCAATTTTAACGCAAGAAATAGGCTGGAGAAGAGCGCGAAATCTTGGAGAATCTCACGAAAAAGGAAATTATAAAACTTACAAAAAGAGTCAATTAGAGGATGGAATTATTCCTGATAAAATTAGCTCAGAAATGGACTTGTTTAATAATAGTGTTGGGATTGAAATTGGAAGGAAAAAGGTTGTTATTGATGTTAAGTTATTAGTAATTAATGTGGTAAAAGAGGGTAGGTGTAAAATTGTGAAAAAAGACGCTTACGATAATTTTTTAGATTGTGATGGAAACTATATTTCTAAAGAAAGTTTAAAAGGAAAATGGGAGAATAATAAGTGTTTGGTGAATAGTGATGAATGGTTAGGTTTTTGAGTAATTTTCATAGATCTCTCACTTTTTTGAGGGGAAGTTGTCAATTTAAAAGGTAGTTTTGATTATCCACAAAACTCACACCACTTTGCATCAGGAGTATGTTTAAAAGAAGTGTTTACATCTAAAATTTCTTTAATGAGTTTAATGAGTGAAATTTCAAATTCATCTAAAATTTCATCATTAATAAGTTGGTTTCGATTTAATCCAAAAGCCATATAACCAGTGCTTAATGTTCTGAACGAAATAATGCCAGAACTAAGTTGTGTATTTTCTAATAATTGACTTCTGCTGTACATTAAGGCATACATTAGTAGCTGAAACGCTTTATTCTTTTTACCTTCTAAAAGTTCGTCAATATGTTTTAATTGTAATTCAGATGCTTTTACCAAGCCAGTTTTGTAATCAATAATTCTAATTTCATTTCCAAAACTATCTATCCTATCCGACTTTCCTTTTAGTTTAATAATTGCTCCATCAATTTCAATCTCGGAGCTTAACTCTTCTTCTAATGAATTAATAAATAAAGGTTCGCTTAATTCTGTTACATATTTTATTTCGTTTTTAATAAAGGTGGTAATGTAGTTCTGGGCAATGTTTAAGGTTAGTAAATTCTTGCCTGACTTTAATTCTTTCTCGCTAAAATTCTCAGAAAAAACAGTTATTACAACTTGGTTCACTTTTTTAAGCATTTGCTTTAAATCTTCAGTTGTAATGCTTCTGCCAATA
>JAESTF010000068.1 GCA_016763795.1 Flavobacteriales bacterium | reverse complement strand
TAATTCTTTCTACTATTATCCCAGTCACACTTAATATAGAAACATCAATCGGTACACCATCCTGATAATTTACAAAGTTGATAACTCCAGGACTAGGATTAGGATAATATAATAATTCACAATTAAGTGGATGGTAATTTATCGTTTGAATCCCAGAATAAGAGAAATTGCCATTAAAATCTACCTGTTTTAAACGATAGTAAGAGATTCCCGTATATGGACTAAAATCTGTATCGTAGTACCTTAAAATTTGAGAACTACTCCCTGCTCCATTTATTTTTTCTCCAAGAACTTTAAAATCCACAGCATTTTTAGAACGTTCGACAACAAAGTAATCATTATTTATTTCACTTGCAGTTACCCAAGATAAACCTACATGATTCACTTCATTCAACATTGCATTAAACTCTATTAATTCAATAGGTAAGGGGGGACTAATTAATGAAATATTCCATGTATTACCATTCGCTCCTGGATCAACATCATAGGTGAAACCAATGTCTAATGTTGAAGAGGTAGGTGTAAAAATATAGCTCCAGGTATTCCATGCATTTGAACTCCCACCAGAAAAACTGTACATTTGAAGTACAGCATTTGTACTAGCATTAAATAATCTTAAAACACCATCATAACTATTATCTGGCACCCCTGATATCACTCCCGCTTTATTCCTTAATTCAGCCGCATAAAAAGTAAAAGTATAAGGACTTCCTATAGTTAACCCTGTAATAGTCGCTTTTACACTCTCTAAACCAGACCCTGCAAACCCATTAATCCAGGTATTATCTCCTGAAGGTGGAAGGCTTACTATACCCTCCCATGACCATGCTAACAAGCCCCTCCACCCATTCACATCTGACACATCACAAGTAGAGAACGTACCTACATCTACCCAACCAGCAGGCAGTGTCCCTCCAGGAGGGTTAGAACCTGTTGGTGGTATTGTTTGAGCGTAAAGTTGAATCTGAAAACATAAACAGATTAACACAAACGCATTAATTAGTTTTAGTCTCATTTTCTTATTGAAGGAACAATCTAAACTATCCATAATATATATTAAAATAACAAAGGACAGAATAAACCTATTTAAACTTTCATCCTTCTAGATGAAAGTAGATTCTATTTTCAATGTAATCCATTCAAAATGAATAATATTGTCAAGAAACAAAAAAATATATTTACAAAAATATAATCGCAATACTGCAGTAATACCTTGCTCACATTTAAAAGAGAGTAGATTAGACAAGATACATTCACTTTAAAACCGTATGAAAAAAATTTTACTTGCTTACCTTTTATGTTCTTCAATTATTTCTATTGGACAAGTAAATACTGATAGTCTTTTTCAAGTTTGGAATAGTCCTAATTATCCTGACACAACCCGGTTAGATGCTATTCATTCAGTAATTGGAAATAAATATCTTTTTTCTCAACCTGATACTGCTTTTTCTTATGCTCAATTGCAATTTAATTTTGCAAAAAAGAGAGGGCTAAAAAGACAAATGGCAAGTGCTCTTAACACACAAGCTATAGTACTTTCTCTTCAAGGCAATTATCGCGAGTCAATTATATTTAATAATAAAAGTTTAAAAATAAGAGAAGAGATTAAAGATCAATCCGGAATTGCAATGTCTCTCAACAATATTGGAGCTATTTATTTAGATCAAGAGGATTATACTACTGCAATTAAGTATTTCACCAAAAGTGTAAACCTAAAAATAAAGAGTAAAAATAAATATGGAACTGCAAATTCATATCTCAATATTGGAGAAGCGTATGAACATAAAAATAATCTCACCAAGGCTATAAAATATTATAAATCTGGTCTAAAAATTTATACGGAAATAAATTACAAAAATGGTATTGCCAATTCTTTAACTTCTCTCGGAAACGCTTATTCAGCTCAAAAAAATTATACTCAGGCAATTGAATATGTCAACCAAGCATTAAAATTACTTGAAGAAACTGAATCTGAAAGACTTTTAGGAAACACTCTCCTAAGTATGGGCAGCTTATACAACAGTATTGGCGATTCGGCTTCCCAAATAAAGAATATACCTCTTGCAAAGAGTATGTACTTAAAATCTTACTATTACTATACAAAGGTGTTAACAATTACAAAAAAAATAGAAACTGTTAATCAAATTAGAGATGCTTCAATGGGTTTATATACATTTTATAAACGTAACGGTAATTATAAGAAGTCACTAGAAATGCACGAGTTGTATGTTAATACAAAGGATAGTATAAATAATATTGAAGCACAGAGGCAAGTTATTCGACAGGAGTTCGAATACCAATATGAAAAGCAAGTTGCTATAGATAAAGTTGCTTATCTCAAACAACAAAAATTAGATGCATTAACGCTTCAGTATGAACGTTATATTATTGCTGGAGGATTCGTCCTTTTATTGATTTTAGTTAGTGTTTTTTTACGGATAAGGTTTATTAAAAGACTGGCTGAAAAAAAACTGCTTCTCCAAGAAATAAAATTACTAAAAACAGAAACAGTAATAAAAAAAGCTGTTAATTCTTCTGAATCGAATAAACAATTTGAATTGGATAAATCAAAAATTGAAATTAGTATAGGGGCTTCCCTCAACCAATCCGATTGGAAAATTTTGACTACGTTGTACTTAAATCCAGTAATTAGTAATAAAGAAATTTCTGCGCAAGTATTCCTTAGTATAGCTGGAGTTCGATCCTCACTAGGGAAATTGTATCGTCTATTTGACATTCAAAAAACGAATGAAAATCAACGAATTTCATTAGTTATAAAAGCCACTAAAATATCTAAAGGGATCCTCCTTCAGGAATAATATTTCTACGTAAGTATTATTCGTTTTATAGAAATCATTTCACTTTCTAATTGAATTGATTTTTTTCTTATTTATTCAAAATTCATCTAGAAGGTTGAAAATTTTTTATCCAATGGGTAATAAATTTGTATCCATAAACTAGTGAATACTTATGAATTTGTTTAGAAATAAAATTCGAACTATTTTTATTGTAGTTATTGCCTTTAGTCTCCATGTAAAATTAACTCATGCACAAACATTTGTTAATGGTGATTTAAATGGTATAACAGGTAATAGTAATACTCCAACAAATTGGATTCAAATTCCATTTACCGATCCAATTTCTCAGTCAACAGGATGGCAACAAGCAACCTCTGACCTTGCAGACTCGATTGGAAATTTTTCAATGACTATTTTAGGTGTTATAGGCATTCCGTTTTCCGGAACTACATTTTCTTCAGGATTACATTGTAGTAACAATGGTAATATATGGCAGGAAGGCATAATGCAACCTGTAGTTGGTTTTATCCCAGGTAATAGTTATTGCATTTCTTTTTATCAAGCTGTTGTTAAACAGCTCACTGCTCTTGATCAATCTGGTTCTTGGAGAGTTTATGTGGATGGGTTATTAATAGCTACCACGGCAGTTAGTAGCAGTTCCCTTGCTTTTGACGATATTAATTTACAATGGGATAATCGCATTACAACATTTACAGCAACGGCTACTACTCACACCATCAAATTTCTTCCTTGGGATGATGATTCTAATATTGCAAATAGTACAACAGATACACTTGCTGCCTTGCGAATGGGAATTGATTTAGTTTCATTCATTCCTAGTCCTCAGCCAACAATTATGACTGCTGGTCCTTTTTGCCCAAATGATCCAGCTATCAATCTTACAGCTACACCTACTGGAGGTACATGGAGTGGTACAGGTATTACTAATACAGTAAATGGGACTTTTGATCCTTCAATGGCTGGTTTGGGAAATTGGGTAATTTCATATATAGTAAATACAGGCCGTGGAATCTCAACAGACACCATAAATATTGATGTTACAACTAATGTTGATGCTGGTTGGGCTCCGCCTACTGGACTATGTGTTAGTAGCCTACCTATTGATTTAACCCTATTTGTTACTGGAGATCTTGGCGGAACATGGTCAGGAACAGGTATTAATGGTTCATTTTTTGATCCCTCTGTAGGAACCCAAACCATTACATATTCTGTTGGTGTTATTCCTTGTAATGAGGATTCTACTTTGACCATTACAATAACTTCACAAAACTCAGCTTTCAATTATACTACCGCCAATTATTGCCTAAATGATCCAAATCCTACTCCAATAATTAGTGGTACTAATGGTGGGGTTTTTATGATTAATAATAACGGAAGCATTGATTCTAATTCTGGTCAAATTGATATAGGTACGAGTGGCGTGGGTAGTTATGATATTACTTATGTAATAGCTGTACCTTGCCCTGATACCTCTATTGTTACTGTTACTATAACAACTTGTACTCCATCAACAACTGACAATACAATTCTTATACCTAATGTATTTACACCTAATGGAGACGGATTTAACGATGTTTTTACAGTTGGAGGAGCAAACCTTGAATCTGTAAAAGGACAGATATTTAATAGATGGGGACAAAAACTGTTTTCATGGAACAATGTAAAAGGTTATTGGGATGGAAAAACTCCATCAGGTTCTGAAGCTCCAGATGGAACTTATTTTTACATAATAAAAACCAAAGGAATTAATGGTGTTGAATGTTTGAAAAAAGGAGAGGTTAATTTAATGCGATAAATTTTATGTTAATTAGAAATTATATCATGAAATCATATACAAAAAAGAGTAAGCGTTTACTTAATTCATCGGGAAGGTTGAAGCGGTTTATACTCTTCATCTGTTTATTTGTGTTAAATATTAATATAAATAAACAGATGATAAAAACGATTCTACTCCTTTTATTAATTACTCCTTTGTTCATCAATGGACAGAAAAGTAGTTGGACAAACCAACACTATAAAGAGCAAGCGTTCATCAAAAATGAAGGTCAATTTAAAGATAAGAATTGGCAATCAGACAAAATTGAATACGTGGCTAAAGAAGGAATTTGGTATACTTTTTTTACCAATAAAGGATTAACCTATCGCTTAGATAAATTAATAAGAAACCCTAATAAAAAGGAAGGAAATCATAACCATCCAAGCAGAGTCTACATTACCGAATTGGTTCATGTAGCTTGGATAGGAGCCAACAACAATGTTCAAATTGTGGCAGAAAACAAAGTAGACCACTATAATTCTTATGCCATTCAAGATCCTATTACAAAAGAAGTAACCAATATCAATCATATAGAAGGTTATAAAAAAATAACCTATAAAAATTTATACAACAACATTGATGTTGAATACATCTTTCATAAAGATGGCGGTATCAAATACAGCGTTATATTACATCCTGGAGCAGATCCTTCTCAAATTAAAATGCAATACAAAACAGATCATACCAATATTAAAGAAGAATATAGTAATATTCAATTAAATCAGGCTGGTGAGCTAGAAATAAACACCTCCATTGCAAACCTTATTGAGCATAAACCGGTTACTTTTTATAATGATACAAAGCTTAACATTAATTCGAAATACATCTTTAGCAATAACATACTTTCCTTTCATTTGGATAGCTATGATGTTACCAAAAAAGTAATTATTGATCCATGGGTAGTTGCTCCTGCTTGGGTTGGCCCAGATTTGACTAGAGAAGTAGAAACCGATGGGACGGGAAATGTATATGTTATTGGTGGAGAAACGCCTATGCAATTGAGAAAATATGACATTACTGGAAACTTAATTTGGACTTACAATGCTCCATGGAGTGCTGGAGCTATATGGTTAGGAACATTAGCTACAGATGATCTAGGGACAAGCTACATTACTGCTGGATTAAATGCTGAAATAGAAAAAATAAACAATGCAGGAGGTCTTGTTTGGCATCAAAATGGGCCAACTTCACCTTTTGTAACTGAATATTGGGCCATCACGTTTAATTGCGATAATACTAAATTAATTATTGGTGGTACTGGACCTAATGGTGGTAATACGGGAGGAAGTATTTATACTTTAGATGCTAACAATGGAAACGTGATTGACAGTGTAATAGTTGGCATACCAATAGGTATACCATCCCCCTTAGAGGTTCGTGCTATAGCTCCAGCAAAAAACTCTAAATATGTCTATTTAACACACAATGAAGTTGGAGTTGTTAATGAGGATTTTATTACTTGTTCTTCAACAGGCACAGTCTCAGGGTCTGTTTTAGAAGTGAATAACACAACTCCTTTTTCTTATGCATCTCAGAACTACTTATCAACCACACAAGGAGGCGCTGGTATAAAAGCCATTATTGCCAATGACAACTTCTTTTACACACACACCGGAGACCGAATTCTGCAATGGGACATTAATACTGGAGCACTTATAAATTCAGTCGCCCTACCTAGTGGTAGTTCTATAATTGCAGCTGGTCTTTACACTGTGCAATGTAATGGTTTGGATATAGATGTTGCAGGTAATGTTTATGCTGGATCAATGGATAGGGTAGTACAATTTGATCCCAATTTAAATGTAATTTCCACTGCCCTTACTGCTGGAGGATTTACTGTCTACGATGTGAGTGTAAATTCTAATGGAGAAGTCATAGCAGGTGGAGCCATATTTGATCAATCCGTAGGAGCTGGAAGAGCAGGCAGAATAGAAGCCTTAAACATGTCTGCTAGGGCTCAATATATTACTGCTATTTGCTGTGATCCTGCCTTTTGTAATTTTAGATCTTTATGTATAACGGATGCTCCTGTTAACTTGAATCCGAATACACCTGGTGGTACTTGGGGCTCTTCTCCTTTTACTCTTGGGCTAAACACAATTACTGGAGTTTTTGATCCGGCAGTTGCTGGGGCTGGAACTTATACCGTTACTTATTCTTTGGCTTGCGGAAGCGATTCATCTACAATAGTAGTTGAACCATCCTGTATTGCTGTTTGTATTGATCCTAATGGTGATTTAACTGCATCTGGTGGAACTGCCCCATATATTTGGGACGAGTTAATAACTATTGTTGTAGATCCTCAGTCAAGTTCAGCAGAGTGCATATTTTGTGGAGGGTTTTGGAATGCTTTCTTTGGAGGTTGTATTATCGCAGCAGGTCCTCCTTGCGTTAAAGATTCTGTAAATAATTTTGGAACAGGAGTTATCGTAACTCCTCCAGCTGGAGCTGTTACCATTCGGATTATTGACGGCATGGGAGATACCTTAGTTATTAATGATATTAGCACCCTTTCAGCATGCGCTACGGTCCTGCCCATTGAACTCATCTCATTTACTGGTTATAGTAATGGTTCTGTTAATGAACTTAACTGGGTTACAGCGTCAGAGATAAACAATGATTATTTTACACTAGAACGAAGTGCTAACGGGATTAACTTTTCAGGGCTACAAGAAATGCCTGGTGCCGGAAATAGTAATACAGTAATTGAATACGATACTACAGATTACAACCCTCTAGATGGAATAAATTATTATCGCCTAAAACAAACGGACTTTAATGGAGATTATGAATATTCTAACATTATTGCTATTAAAAAAATAAAACGAAAAGGAGAAATTTCTATTTACCCCAATCCTATTACTGGAAACTCTTTATTAGAAATAACTTCAGAAAACAACAATATTCCAATTCAAGTTCAAATTATTGATCTATTAGGAAAAATTGTCCAACAAAAAAGACATTTCGTCCTTAATAAAGGGATAAATAAAATTAAAATGAATGCTGGCCAATTAGCAAAAGGAATTTATTTTTTAACCTTAGAAAAAGAAGGAAAACATTATCAAATAAAATTCGCCAAGTAACGATGGAAAAAACAGTATCATATCTTTTTAGTAAAATGTTTCAAGGAGGAAAGACAACCTCCTATAATGAAAAAACAATAGTCGTAGGCGCGTCATTAACTTTCTTATTGCTTATTGCAATAATAATGATGATGAATAATTAAAACCTCTAATATTTAATAATCTATGAAAACACAGAGCCATAAACCCAATCTTTTAAGAAGAAGAAAAAATAATAATAGTATTTATAAAAACAACATAATAATCCTTGACAATAAAAATCGTCTGTGGTATACTTTTGTTAATCACATTAAACTTTTATTTAAAAAATTAGTGGTTATAATATTTGATATTAGAAGGGAAAGTATACCTATTGCAGTCGTTTTAGGTATTTTTCTCCTTCACGCTAAGGAAAATCAATGCACAAATAACCTTTGACCCAATTCAAACTAACCCATTTTCTTTAGCCAGTATTTTTATGAACAATGTTGGTGGAGAATCTAGTGTAAGTTTTGCAGATTTAGATAACGATGGCGATTTAGATATGATTTCTGGTCATTTTAGTGGAAATTACTATTATTTTCAAAATATTGGCACAGCAACTGCGCCTAATTTTGCAACAGGAGTAATCAATTCCTTGGGTTTAACTTCAACACCAACGAACGGAAATAACAATACATTTGTCGACTTAGATAATGATGGAGATTTCGATATAATGTCAGGAGTAGGTTTAGGAGATTATTATTACTATAAAAATATCGGCACTGTTTCTAATCCCAATCCTGTAGGTAATACTCTAACAATACAATTAGAAAAAAACGCTAAAAACATTCAAGTGTCAATCATGAGCATAGAAGGAAAATTAATTTACACTAAAAAAAGCATTAACAGCTCTGCCATTATTATTGATCTTGCCAATTGGAGTAATGGCATTTATATTGTTAAGCTGAATAGCATTCATGAAAACAAGACTATTAAATTATAAAAGGACCTCAATAATAATATAAAAATTCTTTTAAGCTTTAAATGACTGGGCTTAAAAGATTAATGGCTACTTCTTTTAAAAGTTGTAGCCATTTTAATAACTGATGCTAACTAAATAAATCAACCTTAACTAACTAATCGGACAAGTTTTACAACAGTCCTCTCCTTTCTTTTGAATTTTTCGTACACAACAAGAATGTTTTAGATAAATCATATCTCAAAATACTTCGTATATTTTTTTTGTCTCAATATATTTAAAATATGCTTTGTACCATTAAGAATAAAGATAATTTCCTATACGGTTTTAGGTTCTATGGAAAACTCCCTTAGAGTATATTTATATATTGAGACGATCTAAGTGGGGGTATTTTTCACTTCCCTTTATTTGTAAATATAAAGACAACTGAAAAAAATGTCTTGAAGTTGAAAGATTTGACTAAAAGGGCTAAAAGCGTTGCTACATCTGTAAAATTAGATTGCTAGAAAAGTAGATTAATAGACAATATTTTTACCAAATAGCAAAAGGGTGTCTTAAACGTAAAAGGAGCTAAAATCACACATAATTTAGACGAATCATCTAAGTTATTTGTGAGCCAAAAGCTAAAACATATCTTACCTAAAGAGTGCTTAAAAAAGTAATTACCTTTCTTGTCAAGAAAAGATTGATTGCAATAAATTTAGAACTCTATTAGAAAATGAAAGATTATCGTTAAAAGAAGAATTGAACAAAAACGGTAGTTTAAATTTATCGAACCTTGATAATCTACTTGAAAAAGCAACTGAATATGCCTTGAACATATCAAATTTACGGAGTTCTGGAAAATTAGCAACAAAGAGAGCTGTTCAAAATATGAT
>JAESTF010000067.1 GCA_016763795.1 Flavobacteriales bacterium | reverse complement strand
ATCTTGTTAAAATGGCGGACATAAATGCGGTATATGCACTAACATCCTTAAACTTTGCTGTTAGATTGATTCCATTCATGGGATAACACGAAATAGAGCTATTCAAAAAACTAAAATCGTAAGGGTTTATGAACTCATTCTCCAATATTTTTGATAAACTATCTTGAGTAAAAGCACCCACCTTTATAACGTTGTTAAGCTCTGCAATTTCAAGAGATTCGAAATTATTTCCTGCTGAGATAACGGTAACAATACCTTTTTCCAATAGACTATTTACTAGTACTTGAATTTTCGGAAGGTAATAACTTGAATCACCAATATTTAAGCTCATATTTACAATATCTATTGACTTAAAAAGAGTATCAGTCTGGTTCAACACATTCATTCCTTTTAAAAGAGCATCATCATCGACTAGATTGTATTCTGAACTTATTCTGAAACAATATAAGTCAGATTTATTTCTATTGGCATTAGGATCATCAGAAGCAATTACACCAGCTACTTTATGGCCATGAATATGGACCTTTGTTAAATCAGACCCAGCAATGAAATTTTCATAATATTTTATTCTATTCTTTAAATAAACATGTTGATTATTTACTCCTGAATCAAATATGGCAATTCCGATGGATTGTCCATTTCCTTCATAACTAGAAAACGGGTTTGTTTTATCTATTTCTGGAGCTATATTTTGATCATGATCTATTCCCCCACTCCAATAATAATTTCCAGCTTCATCCTTGTACCATTTATTATTTCCTTCATACGTATCTCCTTCATAAACATTGCCGTCTATTTCTAAAATACTTCCAGGCGCCAAGTATTGGTAATTGGGGGCATTTACACGAGGTTCGCCTACTCTTACATTAAGAAATTTTGTAACTGTTACTTTCATTACCCTACACGTTGTTTAGTTGATATGGTTCCTTGATTGGCAGCACCTTTTTGTGAATCATTCTTAGGACTTCTCTGTATGGAACTTCTTAGTTTTACCAACTTATTAAGCAAGTCAAACCAAAAAGGAGCCCCTAGAGAAATGGCAAGTGCCGTAAGAAGATATCCCCAGAAATTATTCCATAGATAGCTCCAATCATGAAATTCGGCATAAAAACTCACTTTGTTATATTCATCTTTCCTTTGTTTAATAGCATAGAATTCCGCTGTTTTATCAGCCAAATAAGAGTTAGGAAATTCTACTACATAATCATCAATAAGTTTTTGTTTTGAGGGTAACGATTTCTTTACAGAAGCTAATTGGGCAGTATCTATTCGCTTACCTATTACTGGCAGTACCTCAAGAGGTTTGAAGCCTAATATGTTATTGACCTTTTCAGCATCTATTTCTAACTGTCTATAGATGCTAAAAAGACTATCCAATTTTTTCTCTACGTTCGTTTTAGCAACTTCAGTAGTATCTATTGTTTTTTCAAGTATTTTTGTATTAACAACTCTTTTAATTTCTTCGTTTTCTGACGCTGCGATGGCTAATTTCACCATGCTATCTCTCACATTTTTATCTGTTGATAGTGTTTTTACAATTTCTATGGTATTGACATTAAAAATAACAGCCAAAACAAAACCTATAATTGTTAAATTAAATTGAATGGTTTTTTTGTACCACCCCGCTGCACGTTCCATAGTATTGTTAAACCAGTCTTCTAAATTTGCTCTAAATTTAACGAGATCGTTTTGGGCATCATCCAAAAGTGATACAAGATGCGCTCTCGTTTCTTTATTAATCAGGTTATTTTCATTTGATAGTGCTTGTTTTATTTTGTCAATATTAGGCACACCTTTACCACCATTTTTTTTGAGAATTTCCAATATTGCCATGGAGAAGTCAGATTCACTCATGTATGAAGGCTTAGAGAAACGTTTCCCAGAAGCTAGGTATTTAATTACAGGCTGACGATAGAATTCTTCTAGAAGTCCTTCTTTTTTCTTTTGAAAAAGTTGTTGCGCTTTTTGGGTAAGATTAGAAGGCGCACTATTGGTATTTCCCTCGTCATCATCTTCAAGCATTCTCCTAATGGCATGTTTTAAATTACGTGCTCTTAATCCAAGAGCCGTTGCAATAATCTCTTGAAGAACTGAAGCCAATAAGCTATATATCAAAAAGATAAACACCAAGCTTATTACTACATCCAATACCACGTTTCCAGTCATTTCAATTCATTTTAATGTTAAATTATATTTCTGTTATAATTTAGAAAAGTTCCATCTAGCGCGTCACGTTGTCTTCTAATACCATACTGAACAAATCCATTATATAACCCCATCACTCCTTCTTTTAATTCCCCATTGAATATCATACTTCTAATACAATAGTAATCTCTTTAGATGTCTAACTTTTCATTGCAATATTGACAACATATAGCTTTAATACGCTACCCCTTAGTTATTAAAGATAAATGACAGAAATAGCAATGGGTTGTGTAAATCTAGGTTTTACCTAGACTTAATTTTCTCCCAATGAAATCTCTGAGAACTAAAACTCTTTTCATTTTTTTGTTGTAATTACTTCATTAAACTATGTAATGATAAGTAGGTTTATTTAAATAAGAATGCGGAAAACCGTAATGCCATTTGATAAAAACCGTAAAAATAAAAGTAGTTTTATTTTAAAAATTTAGCGCAGGTATTTATACCTGTTTTATTTATAGATGACAACTAGTTTTTCAATTGTCATTTCACACAGATTATGCTTCACTTCTATGCTTCGACTTGTTTCGCATGATACTTTCAATGAAAATATATTTTCATTTCAGTAGTGCTCAGCACAGGATAGTCGCAATAAAAGAGTATGTACGCTCTCCTTTCTTATTTTATTAAATACGTGCTCGTAAATCTCGTAAACTCGATTTTATTAACATTGAAGAGGAAACTTTTGGTGAATATTTTTTGCCAGGTACTCAGTGGTATGGATCTCGTTGATTCCCTTGCATCGTTACAAAAATCAACAAATATGATCGTCCTATTACAGATGTTCGAATAACTTCAATGAAAATTATCAAAAAAAAATTAAGTGTTTCTAACTATACAGCGCTAAATCTAACACGAAGTTATTCCTTTATGATCTTTGGTGGTGGTATCTGATTTTGTGTTATCTTTAGTTGACTATCAACTAAATAGATACACAATCATAACCTGTGAAAAAAAACAGACCACATAAATTTGGTACTTTTTTGGGTGTTTATACACCCAGTATATTGACCATACTAGGATTGGTGATGTATTTGAGGTTTGGCTGGGTTGTTGGAAATGCTGGACTTATAAATACCATAGCTATTGTGTTAATGGCTAGTTCTATTACATTTATTACAGGTTTGAGTGCTTCCGCCATTGCGACCAATATAAAAGTAGGTGTTGGTGGAGAATATTTTATGATTTCACGTAGTCTTGGTTTGGAACCTGGTGGTGCTATTGGAATACCACTTTATTTATGTAGAACTCTAAGTGTTACTTTTTACTGCTATGGTTTGTCTGAGGCTATTTTAATATTATGGCCCGAAGGCAGTAGTGTATTACCAAAGTATGCCTTGCAAATATTGACAATTATATTTATCATTTTAGTCACTGCCCTTTCCGGTAAAAGCGCAAAACTGGTGTTAAAGTCGCAAATTCCGATTATGATCATTGTAGGAACTTCAATCTTGGCGCTCATCATTGGCGTGATCACACAAGACATGCATGCTCCCATAAACAACGCAAGCTATCAAACTGCCCCTGAAGGTTTTTGGTATGTGTTTGCCGTATTTTTCCCAGCTGTAACTGGATTTACGGCAGGAATCGGTTTAAGTGGTGATTTGAAAGATCCTCAAAAATCAATTCCTAAAGGCACTTTGAATGCCGTAGTATCTGGCGCTGTAATTTATTTAATTATTCCATTGCTATTGGCAATAACTGCTGTCTTAACTTTAGAAGAAATGGCAGACCCTGAAGCCGGTGTTACGATTTGGACGCGGATAGCCGTTTTTGGTCCATGGTTAGTGTATCCTGCAGTTTGGGGCGCTGTTTTATCCTCTGCATTTGGAAGTATTTTGGGAGGACCAAGAATTTTACAGGCTTTATCAATGGATGGTCTTATGCCAAAATTTTTATCAAAGTTGTCTACATCAGGTCAGCCAACCATAGCGACATGGATTAGTGGACTGCTTGCCATTGCTGCTGTTTTTCTAGGCGGCTTAAACACCATTGCTCAATATGTATCGGTGCTGTTTTTAACGCTTTATGTTGCCATCAATGTGAGTGCTGCTGTAGAGCAGCTTATAAAAGAACCTTCGTACAGACCAAAAATTAATGTTCCTTGGTATGTGTCCTTGTTGGGAGCATTCGCAGCGATGGTAGTTATGTGGTTGATAAATCCACTTGCTTTTGCTTTTGCACTTGGCTTGGAAATTGTCATTTTCACCTATCTGATGAACAAAAAATTAGAGCAACAATGGGGCGATGCCTCTACAGGGATTTGGATGCATGTAAGCAGGTATGCCTTGTTACGTTTAAGTGCAAAAAAAATGCACCCTAGAAATTGGCGTCCAATAATCATCCTATTTATACATCAAATAAAAGACAACTTACCCTTGGTGAAATTTACAGAAATGTTAGGTCAGAATAGTGGTTTACTGACCATTTCACGGTTAATCTTGATCACCGATAAGGAAGAGTTGGACAAACGTAATGAGATTGTTTTCGAAATGCAGCAAGATTTAAAAGCTGAAGGTTTACAAGCCCTTACAGAAGTAAATGTAGTTAGTGATTTCAAATTAGGAATGAATCTTATAGCAGCTTCACATGGCATTGCTGGTATAAAGACCAACACTGTTGTATTTGGATGGTCACAATCTCATAAAGGAAAACTCCAAGAATTACAGATCATTCAAGATCTTGCTAGTTCTGGAAAAAACATTCTTGTTGGCTATATCCCAAAATCCTTTAGCAAGAAAACCAATAAACGAATTGACATTTGGTGGCGTGGACAAGACAGGAATGGTGATCTAATGCTGCTCCTAGCCTATCTTATTGGGTTGAATAGCAAATGGAGCAAGACAGTGGTCAATATATTTTCGATTACCCATTCAGAAAAAGAAAAAACAGTGATGGAAGACCATATTAAATACTCAATAAATGAAGCGCGAATAGATGCCAATATCCATGTGTTTACGAAGGATAAAAATGAAACACTAGAAACATTAATACATAAAAGTAAAAAGGCTGATTTAGTATTTACCGGCCTCGCGAGGAACAACGATAATTTTGAAGCACGTGTACAATTAATTGATACAATAGTTACCCAGCTAAAGGCTGTAGTGTTTGTTCAGAATAACGGAATGAAAAATGAAACTCCTATAATATTCCGAAATAATTAAAACAGGTGATTTTAGTAGATTTTACTATTTGGTGTACTTTATCTTTCTAAGATACACTTCATTACCACTAACCAACTCTCTTTTTCATTTTTCCATGGATGAAAAACGAAACAATAAACATACCGTCATTGCGAACCATGTGAAGAAATCTGACTAATTGCAACGGGAAGTAATGAGATTGTTTCGTT
>JAESTF010000066.1 GCA_016763795.1 Flavobacteriales bacterium | reverse complement strand
CTATTTCCAGCTTTACCTACTTCTTGTCCTTTAGTAACCATATTTCCAGCAGAAACGATTATTGTGCCTTTTTTAAAATGTGCCAACATAGAGTATTCACCATTTAAATGATCTATTATAATATAATTACCTCCAAGATTACTATCATTAATATCACTATTTACAGAGCCTGACACATAATTATCATCAATATTATTTTCCAATGCTATTATTTTTCCATCACCTGGAGCATTTAAGCGATTACCGAAACAATAGTGATTTTCATTTTTGCTACTATCACCTGAAAAACTACTTCCATCTATTACTATTGCAATATCGTAAGCATATCTTTGACCTGTTCCCCGAGTAACAAAATGATGCCCTCCATCTAAGTGTGTTCTTCCTCCAGCAAACACATACCATTCTTCTTCAAAGGGTAATTCTAAATCTGTTTTTGTTTGATAGGTTAAGTAGATTTCTTCGTCTTGTTTTCCTTCATCACCTATTAGTAGGTCTTCGCAAGATGTTAGTATTAATGTAAGTAGAAAATAAAAAGAGTTAGTTATAGATTTAATATGTTTCATAGTTAATTAAAATTTATAGTTAATACCTAAATTTAATTGATGCCGTAATTCTCTAAAAGCATTTGGAATTTGAAGTCTATCGTATTTAAAATCATAGTTTAACTTTATATCAAAATTGTTAGAAAGCGAATAGCCATATTCTAAATTCCATAAGACACTTTGATAACGATTTAAAGAATAAGCATTAAAACTAGAACTTTTAGTAATTCTTAATAAGGCTACAGGAATAGTTATTTTTGATGTTAAGTACTGCTTTTTGTTTACTTGATAAGTAAATCGACTTGCGACTCCAAATACCTGCTCTGCTACGTAATAATTACTATTAAAATATAAAGATACATTGGTTTGAGATTGTAAACCTAGATGTATAGAAAAAGCATTTTTATTATAAACTTGTTTTAAATATGAAAAACCTAGTCCTATTTTTGAATAATCTGCATTGAGCATTGGGATTAAATCTGTTTTTAATTCTGAATTTAAATATTCTAATTGAATTTCAAATAAATTTTGATTTTTACTTGTACGCTCATAATTTAACTTATAGACCAAGCCATTATAATCGTAACGAGATACTGGTGCAAATTCAAGGTTTTTTAAAGAGCCCGAATTAAAACCTGTTGAAAATTCAAGTTTGTTTTTTTTAGTACTAGTTTCTGTTTGGGTAAATCCAGTAGTATAAGAAAGTGCAAAAATCAGAATTAGAAAGAGTAGTTTTATTTTCATAGAATAGAAAGTGGATTAGACCGCTAAATTATTTTTATTCTATTTCTGATGTTGTTAAATTATGTACAATTAGCCTTTTTTTAACGTATAAAAGCTATAGTTTTCTTCTGAAATTTCGATGGAGTTCTCAAATGTTTTACAACGTTATGTGTATGGTGCGTATCCCGCAGGGTATGCAATATACGCTTTGTTAGCACCAGTTACATTTCATTTTTTTTCTTAGCCACTACAAAATAACTGGATGCACCTTTATAAATCTTCTCGGAATCAACCGTCTGAAAATTTCCTTTGGCAATTAAATTATCTAAATCAGAGCTTTTCAGTCTTCTAATTGGAATAGGGATTATTCCAATTTTACACAGTATCTGAACAAGTCGAATTTGCAACCCAACTAAAAATGACATTTTGTCCCCTAGACTGGGGGTTACAGAAATAAATAATCCATCAGGTTTTAGTAATTCGTTTATTCTTTTTGTCACCTTTTCGGGATTAGGAATAGTGTGCAACATATTAAATGCCAGTATTCTATCAAAATACTCTTTTTTAAGGTTTTCATCAAAAATATCCCCTTGAGAGAACATTACATTTTCGATATTTTTTTCAGCTGCTTTTCCTTTGGAAATTTCGATCATTTTCGAGGATATATCGATAGCATAGATCTCTTTCACGTTATCAGCGATCTCGCAAGCTGTTGTACCCGTTCCACAGCCATAATCCAAAACAACATTAGAACTTTCTATATGTTTTTTAGTATTTTCCCGTGACTTTTGATGGATGTACTCAAACCTTTCTTCTGTTTTATCGTAATTTTTTGATGCGTTATCCCAAAAACTCTTCGTTTTACTCATTCATCTCTTAATTTTTTATGAAAATTGATGTATCTGCAAAGATCCAAAGTGTTTGGAACAACCGTCATACATAATGGCTCAATTAATGCGCATTTTGGCTCAACTTGAAATCTAAAGGCGAAATACCAAACATACTTTTGAATGATCTCGCAAAACTGGAGGGATCAGAGTATCCACAGTCGTAGCAAATTTCGCCTATTGATTTTTGAGAATGAATTAGTAATTTTTTTCCTCTTTCTAATTTCTTCTGTCTTATATAGTTCGCGGGAGAATTGTTGTATATTACCTTGAACTTTCTTTTAAAGGAAGCAAGACTATTATTTGTCATGGCAGCCAAACGGTTTAAATTTAAAGGTTCATATAAGTTGGCTTCAATAACTTCTTCAAATGAAAAAGTTCTATCCGAAAATAAACTCCTTGCGATTGCATTTAGATTTGAAGATTCCTGAGTTTGCAGAAGTAATAAAACTATTTCTTTTAACTTAACTGATAAAATGTCTTCGTTAAGTGCATTTTTGTAATTGAAGAAGTTAGAAACATTCAAAAAGTAAGAGCTCACTAAAGCCGAGGCATCTTGTTGAGCAATATCTTTTTTCAATGGATGTTCTAGCTCTTTCCAAAATTTAGGTTTTTCATAGTTGAATACCTTTTTTAGTACATCTCTATCAAAATGAACAATAATTGTACTTAAAAAACCTGTTTCTATTTTTGAAAGGGAATTACCAACTGTTTTTCCGCATAAAGAAAGTATAACGGTACCTTTTTCAGCTAAAAAACCTGAATTCGTTAAATCTTGATTATTTCCTTCGATAATATATGCAAAACAAGATTCAGAGGGCAAATCCAGTTCTTTCTCAAAGGGCAAGGGTAATTGATACCATGAGAATAGTGGTTTTTCAAAGAGCAGGATCTGATTAATATTATTGGTCATGCATTCCGGTTCTTATTATCAATATTTTTTAGCTTTTTTGATTGGTGTTAACAACCGAATAAACAACATATGTTGTTTATTCGCATAATGTGTTTATCTCAAATTTAATAATTCAATAGGACTTTTTATTAGTTTTAGTTGATTTGTTGCAACTTGAGTGTAAATTTCAGTAGCTCTACTACTATTGTGTCCCAACAAAACTTGGATGTATCGTAAGTCAGTTCCATTTTCTAATAAGTGAGTAGCAAAACTGTGTCTTAATATATGAGGGGTAATGTTTTTATATATTTCCCCTTTTTTTGCAGCTCTGTTTATAATGTTTAAAACACTTTGAGTACTATATTTTTCTCCTTTCGGACTCTCAAATAGATAGTTTTTTGGCTCCCATTCTTTATAATAGATTCTTAAACTTGCTAAAACGGTAGGGCTTAAAATCGTGAGCCTATCTTTATTGCCTTTGCCAAGTTTTACAGTTATTACCAGTCGTTTACTATCAATATCCTCTAGCTTTAAATTAAGTAATTCGCTTCTTCGTAAACCTGCTAAATACAAAAGGTTTACAATGCATCTGTGTTTAATATTGTTGGTGTTATTAATGATCGTTTTTACCTCTTCTAAACTAATTACTTTAGGTAGTGTTTCCCTTTTTCTAGGGCGTTCAATACTATAAAAACGATTAGGCATTTCCATTACCACTTCGTAATAAAATTTAATGCTATTTATCATTTGATTAAGGTAGGAGTGTGATTTTTTTGTCGAACAAGTAAGCGCATGTAGGTTTTTATATCATTTTCATCAATTTCTCTTAAAGCTTTATTTTTGTAATGATTAATAAAGACTTCAAATAAATGAGTGTAAATTTTTGCTGTGTTTACAGCATATTGTTTTAATTCTAGTTATTTGTAAATAAGAATCAGGACAGATCCTTTTGGGTGCAGCAGTTCCTTTAACCTTAAAATCTTTAGCATTTACAGGGCTATTATTGTGTTGGGATAAAATTTAATTCCAACCTTCCTTTATTAAAAGGTATTTTAGCGTGATAGTTTATTATACATCATATGGTCTAAAATTAGACGACTACATCATCATAAAAAAAACTTAAGCGTACATTTATACGTAAAAATATACGTATAATTAAATTCTACCGATAATTACTTTAATGATGAAAAAATGTATTGAATGTAGTGGTGAAATAGAAGGACGAGTGGATAAAATATTTTGTTCTCCTTATTGTAAATCTTCCTAGCATCATAAAAAGAATAGAGGAAAAGGTAAAAATCTTTATTTAGAAATTGACAAACAATTAAAATTGAATAGGAAGTTGTTACAACATTTTAATAGAGCTGGAAAGGCTGTGGTAAGAAAACAAACGCTTTTAGATGTAGGTTTTAACCCAAAATACTTTACGCATTATTGGAAAAACCAAAAAGGAGATATTTACTTATTTTGTTATGAATTTGGTTTTCTTGAAAAAACAGAAAACAGTAAGCCAAAACGTATTAGTACAATGGCAAGATTATATGGAGAAGTAAAGGTGTTTTAAGGCTTAATAAGCCCTCTTATCAATTCCTTCAACGTAATAATAAATGTTTTAATTATCGCGTGCTTTCCTTTTGTAGTGGGTGGTTTATTTAATAGTAAATTCGTTAATAATTATCAGATTATCTGTTAGTCAAACATTTCGGTAAGTAATATTATAAACATGTATTACTAAACCATCTATTCTTTACAAATGATTGTTAAACGAGCGTACAGATTTTTAATGAGAAAGTCTTTTTTTACTAAAAGTCACATTATTGGCAGCACTAACTTTTTCCGAATTCCATTAAATATGATTTTATAAAATCATCTAATCCTCCATCTAAAACTTTAGTTGGGTCATTAACAGTGTAATTTGTTCGGTGATCTTTTACTCTTCTGTCATCTAATACATAACTTCTTATTTGAGCTCCCCATTCAATTTTCAATTTGTTATCTTCAATTTCAGATCGAGCTTCCAATTTTTTACGCATCTCAATTTCATATAACTGAGATTTTAATAATTGCATGGCTTTTTCTCTGTTTTTTAATTGAGAACGTGTTTCAGAATTAGTAATCATAATTCCTGAAGGAATATGCTTTAAAATTACTTTTGTTTCTACTTTATTTACATTTTGACCACCAGCACCACCTGAACGAGCAAAATCTAAGGTAATATCGGCAGGGTTAATGTTAATTTCTATCGAATCATCCATTAGTGGATAAACATAAACAGAAGCAAAAGAAGTCATTCGTTTTCCTTGCGAATTAAAAGGGCTAACTCTTACTAATCGGTGCACTCCATTTTCTCCTTTTAGGTAACCAAAAGCAAAATCACCAGCAATTTCTATGGTAACTGTTTTTATTCCTGCAACATCACCTCCTTGATAATCGAGTAATTTTATTTTAAAACGGTTATTCTCCGACCACATGGTGTACATTCTGTACAGCATCGAAGCCCAATCGCAAGCCTCTGTTCCTCCAGCACCAGCAGTAATTTGAAGGACAGCACTTAAGCTATCTTCTTCTGCGCTAAGCATGTTTTTAAACTCTAAATCTTCAATTTTTTCAATACAGGTATCATATTGGGCCTGAACATCTTCTTCGGAAGCTTCGCCTTCTTTGTGAAATTCGTAAAGCACCTCTAAGTCATCTATTTCAGATGAAACTGAAGCATAATTATCTGTCCAAACTTTAATGTTTCGAACAACCTTTAATTGCTTCTCAGCAGCTTTTGGGTCATCCCAAAAATTAGGATCTTGTGTTTTTTGATCTTCTTCTTCTAGTTGAATTAATTTGGCATCAATGTCAAAGGTACCCCCTCAACGCAGCCAGGCGCTCAACTAAATCTTTTACTTGTTCTTGTGTAATCATATCTACGAAAGTAATGTTTGCTTATAAATACTGCTTTATAAATCTAATTTCTTTTTCAAACTATTTCCTACTGCATCTTTGTGCAGCATTATAGAGATAGTATTCATTTTAAAATAAGCTTCTGAAACGAGAATATGACCTTTAAAATCATCCATTCCTTTTTCATCTCCCCCTGAGTTTTTAACGATAAAGTATTCTTGACCATTCACCCCTTTTGCTAAACCAACAATATGCATTAAATGGTCATCCGTTACCGTGTAATTTTCAAAATTTTCTTGTCTATTTTTCTGTGTTACTTCCATTTCCTCTTCATCGGTAATGAAATTTGGATCTTCATCTTCTAAGGGAACAATTGCTAATCCTTTTTTAGAGTTAAACCCTTCGTTGCTAACATCAGCATCCCACTCAATGGTATACCCATCATTCAATGCTTTTTTTGTTGTGGTGACCAGTTCCTTTAATTGTACATTGTAAAAGAACCCGTTGTCCCAGTTATCAGGAATGTCTAAAATAAATTTACTGTAAAAAGGGTAGTGTGTGTAAGAGCAAATTGTAATATAATTTTCTTTGTCAATCCCTAAAGATGCTGCAAAGCTTTTTGGTGTGTATGTTTTACCTTGATAATCAAATTCTTTTGGGAAATTTCCTAAGTAAACATCTAATAGTGCACTATAAGCATCCATCCAAACAGGCGTTAATTTTTTTCCTTTATTTTGAATTATTGCTTTTAAAAAAGCTTCTAAGATATTCGCCAACTCTGTATGGTCATGTTTTTCAGAATCTAATTGTAAACCATCAAATACTTCTGTTGGAACAATTCCATATTTATCAATTGCATTAAAAAGATCATGTCCTAAGCTGCCTTCTCCAAATTGAGCCTTACCATGTCTGCCAACAAAATTTTCTGCTTTACGAATATATACTTGTCTCGCTACAAAAATTTCAGAAAGGTTATGGGCTTCTTTTTTTGTTCGAATGATTTCTGATTCTAAAAAAGAGGAGGTTGAAAAGCTCCAGCAGGTTCCAGTTTGGCCTTGGCTTTCAACAGGGTTAGCGTCCCACTGTACAATTTTTTCAAAAGAGAGAGAGTCTTTGCTTGTTATAGTGTCTTGTTCTTGTGCAAACAAACAGCTAGTACTAAATGTTAACGCAACAATAATTAATTTTTTCATAAATCTTAATTTTTTGGAAATCAAACTTAAGTTAAAAACTCGAAAAGAAGTTATGAAAAGGTGTTTTTATGATAGAAACTAATAACTTTATCAGATAATAACTTAAGAAAGATGAAAATTTACACAAAAACAGGAGATAAAGGACAAACCTCACTTTTTGGAGGACAACGAGTTCCAAAGCATCATATTAGAATAGAAGCATATGGAACCGTAGATGAGTTAAATTCTTATATCGGTTTAATTCGTGATCAAGATATTGATAAAAATAGTGTAGAAATATTAATAGAAATACAGGATCGATTATTTACGGTAGGCTCTATTTTAGCAACCGAACCAGGAAATACGAAAGTGAAAGTTCCTCAATTAAATATAAAAGATATTGAATTATTAGAGCAAGAAATGGATGAAATGAATGGATTTCTACCAGAAATGAGGTCATTTGTTTTACCGGGCGGACATGTTACGGTTTCTTATTGCCATATTACAAGGTGTGTTTGTCGAAGAGCGGAGCGGTTAATTAGTCATTTAGCCGAAAATGAAAGCATTGACGAATTAGTATTGCAATATTTGAATCGATTATCTGATTACTTATTTGTGTTAGCACGAAAAATTGTACTAGATAAAAAAGTTAAAGAGGTCGAATGGAAGCCAAGAATGTAGTAAGTAAAGGTGATAGGAGTATTATTAACAACTATTCATTCTTTTTTCTTGCATAAGTAAACAAAAAATCTATTTTTGCGTAAAGTTTAAAAAAATAAAGAATATGTATTGGACGTTAGAATTAGCATCACATTTAGAGGATGCACCATGGCCAGCTTCAAAAGATGAGTTGATTGATTTTGCAATTAGAACTGGAGCACCTTTAGAAGTTGCTGAAAATTTACAACAACTAGAAGGTGAAGAAGATTCTTATGATAGTATAGAAGATATTTGGCCGGATTATCCGACTAAAGAGGATTTCTTTTTTAATGAAGATGAATATTAAAAGTATTTAATAATACGATGTATTGAAACCTTAACAGTAATGTTAAGGTTTTTTTATGCTCAAAAATATAAGATTATAATTTGAGAAATCATTCCAACAACAAATCCAACATAAATTTGGCTTTGGTTGTGAGCCTTTAAAAATAGCCGAGCAGAGCCAATAAGTCCTGCAATAAATAGAGCTATAATAAGGAAAGGTGTAATGTAAATTTCTAATAAGATAGAGATACAAAAAAGTGCGCCAACTAGTCCTCCAATACCAATCATATGCGCACTAACCTTCCATTTTATATTAATGATAAAAGCAAACATGACTGATAGCGTAGCTCCAATTATAAAATTAAAAATGATAGGAGGAATTGGGGCTTGTTTTAGCATGTACAAAGTGAAAATGTAAAAAAGAATAGTAAAAGCGTAAGGAATCATTCTCTCTTTTTGAGTTTCCATTTCTAAGCTATTAATGACTTTTCTGTTTAATAATAAGATAGAAATCAATAATGGAATTACAAATGTGCTTGTTCCAACCAAAACTAAAACAGCCTGTTTTAACTCTGTCGGTACGGCATAGTTGATATATGAGTCGGTATTGAAAATAATGAGTAATCCAATAATTGGCATAATTAGAGGATGGAAAATGTAAGATATTATTTTTGCGGCTATTCTCATTTATGGTAGCTGTTCTTTTTTATACTTGGAGAGGTTTAGTACGGTAAAAGAAGAAATTAGAGTTCTTTTCTTAAACGTGCAACAGGAATGTTTAATTGTTCTCGGTATTTAGCAACCGTTCTTCGAGCAATATTATAGCCTTTATCATTTAATAAACGAGAAAGTTTCTCATCAGTTAATGGTTTTTTCTTGTCTTCATCATCAATATTATCTTGTAATATTTTTTTAACTTCTCGTGTAGAAACTTCTTCACCACTATCGGTACTTAATGATTCTGAAAAGAATGTTTTTAATAAAAATGTGCCGTAAGGTGTTTGTACGTATTTACTATTTACTACTCTCGAAATGGTAGAAATATCTAAACTGACTTCTTCAGCAATATCTTTTAATATCATTGGATTTAATAAGGTTTCATCACCTTCTAAAAAGTAAGCTTTTTGATGCCGAATAATAGCGTGCATTGTTGTAATTAACGTGTTTTGACGTTGTTTAATTGCATCAATAAACCATTTTGCAGAATCCATTTTTTGTTTTACAAACATTAAGGCATCCTTTTGTGATTTAGAAGGCTTCTCCTTTTGGGCTTTATAGCCTTCCATCATCTCCTTATAGCTTCTACTTACTTTTAATTCAGGCGCATTTCTTCCGTTTAGCGTTAGTTGTATTTCATCATCATCGGCAGTTAAATGAAAATCGGGAACAACATGCTGTACAACTTTAGCAGAAGCACTAGAAGAATTTCCTGGTTTTGGATTTAACTTTAATATCTCGGCAATCACTGCTTTTAAATCTTCTTCAGAAATATTTAAACGATCTATTATTTTGTTATAATGTTTTTTCGTAAATGATTCAAAATGCTTCTCAAGCACTTCAACAACATTTAAAGTAAGTAACGAATGGTCGTTTTTCTTTTTTACTTGAAGTAATAAACATTCTTGTAAATTTTTTGCGCCAACTCCTGGAGGATCAAAATGTTGAATAATTTTTAATATGCTTTTAATATGTTCTTCATCTGTAATTACGTTTTGAGTAAAAGCTAAATCATCTACAATGGCATTTACTTCTCTACGTAAATAACCAGAATCATCTAAACTTCCTATTAAATGTAACGCAATAGTATGGTCATCATCATCTAAATTAAATAAAGTTAATTGAGCTTCTAATAATTCCTGAAAAGTTGCTCCCCCACTTAGTGGAACTTGTTTTTCCTCATCATCTTTACTATGATTACTTATGTTTAATTTATACGATGGAGTATCATCATCATCTAAATAAGCATCAAAATCAAATTCTTTTTCTGCTTCGCTAATTTCTTCTCTTCCAAAATCATCTTCTTGTTCCTCT
>JAESTF010000065.1 GCA_016763795.1 Flavobacteriales bacterium | reverse complement strand
GGTTACCTAAATTAGTATCATCTTCAGCTAAAAGTATTTTAATATTTTTCATAGATGTATTTTTTTAATTTAATTCATTTCGTTATGGTTAAAAGGAAGATATATTTTAAATGTTGTTCCTTTTCCATACACACTTATTGCAGATATTTCTCCGCCATGTCTATTTACAATAGCTTTTACATAATTTAAGTCCAAGCCAAAACCCTTAACATTATGTACATTTCCTGTAGGTACTCGATAAAATTTCTCGAAAATTTTACTTAAATTCTCTCGCTTAATTCCTTGCCCTTTATCCGATACTGCCAACAACACCCCATCTTTAATGTTCTCTGTTTTGATGGTTATTTCTGGTGCTACAAGCGAATATTTATTCGCATTATCTAATTAATTATAAATAAGATTAGTGATATGTACTTGGTCAGCAAATATCAAACTGTTTTTTGCCAACAAATTTTTATTAATTTCTCCTAATTTACTTTCTACTTGTATCAAAATATTATCCGAAACTCCATTAATAATCTGGTGCAAGTCAAATTCTTCTTTCTTTAGTTTTAAATCTCCTTTATCCCAAGTAGCACTTTTCAAAACACTTTCTACTAGCAAACCTAATCGCTTATTTTCTTGACTTATCATTCCTACATAATTAGCCCTCACATCTTCATTACTCGACATATCCTTATCCGACAAAGCTTCGCATGCTAAAGAAATAGTAGAAATTGGCGTTTTTAACTCATGAGTCATGTTACTTATAAAGTCATTTTTAATTTCAGACAACTTTTTTTGTTTAAAAATAGTTTGAATTGTGAATGTAAACGCCCAAACAATAATAATCAATAACAATACTGATGTTGAAAGCATCATCCACATCGTCCGTAGTAAATAACCCGTCTTATGCGGAAAATAAATCGTTAAAAAATGTGGTGTTTCCACAACCTCGTTAGAAAATAATTGTGTGTAAAATCCTGACTGTCGAATCTTATTTATATTGGCAACCGAATCTATTATTAATTCATTCCCATCATAATCAAAAACACCATATTGATATTTGGCTTTAATTCCTCTATTTAATAACTCTAATTTTAAAATAGAGTCCAATACATTTTTATTAATTCTTTCTATAATAGGCCTACGTCTATTTTTCAACCCTTCAAATACATTATTCCCTTGACCCTTTACACTTACTTGAAAACCAAACTGTCCATTCGGAGCTACTGATTGAATTGACTGCTGATAAACCTCTCCGCTTGCCAACCTTTTTTCATTGACCTTATAAGTTATTCCGTTTTCTTGAAATACCGCAGTTGAGTCAGTCATCATACTCATTTGCTCATTAAAAATTTGTTGATTTTTTTTAGTTATTTCAATTTGGTAAAACCGATCAAACTCCTCCAACTTATTCGAAACAGAAAACAATACAGACCTAACATCTCTTTTAAAATCTTCCTCCTTTAATGTGACAGCATTGTCTATCCAATAAAGCTGAATAACCACCAAGCCAATTAAAGCCGAAGTTATTACTCCTATTAATATGTAGATATATTGCTTTTTCACCTTTCAAAAATACGTTTAAAGCCCTAAAAGCCTTATATGTTAACACTTTTTAACATTTGTTAACGCTGCTTTAACATTCTATTAACGCTTTATGGCTTACTTTTGAATCGTTATTTAGTTAATAACTACCATCAAAAACATACCTTCCTGTTTAGTTAGTGCAAATAAAGCCTCCGAAAGGAGGCTTTTACATTAAGCATAGGCAATTGTAGCCACTAGTATTTTACAATTTTGTTGAAGTAAAACCTGAGCACACGCTTCAATTGTTGCTCCGGTAGTAACTACATCATCAACCAACAGAACTCTTTTTCCATTTAATTCATTATCAGAAACCCAAAAAATATCGCCTACGTTTTCCCATCTCTTATACCTACTCTTTTTTGTTTGTGTTTGAGAATCTTGTTTTCGATATAAAGAATTTATGTTAATAGGAACATTCATTGCTTCTGCTAATCCGATAGCAATCCATTCGCTTTGATTATATCCTCGTTTTTTGAGCTTATTTTCATGTAAGGGTACAGGAACAATAAAATCTATATTTTTAAAATATATAGATTCTTTTAGCTCATACCCGAACAATTTCCCGACAACAAAACCAACTTCTTTTACCCCTTTATATTTGAGATGGTGAAGCAATCTTTGAACCCTACTCTTTTTGCTAAATAGATAAAAAGAGGTCGCCATTTCTATTTCTACTCTTCCCCAAAAAACTTTATTTACAGGATTCTCTTTATCCCTATGAAAATTGGTTTTAGGCAATCCAACCTGACATGCAATACAAATAATATCTTCTTTTTTTAACAGCGTATTATTACACGCATAACAAAGTTTAGGAAATATTAAATTAAAAAAGTCGTTAATCATTAAGTCGCTTTATACACATATAATATGTATAACTTTATGGGTATAATAAAAGCTACACACCTTATAACTATAATTTTGTATCATTAAAAATAGGTTTTAAAATGGAAAAACAAGCAGAAAATAAATCATCCGAGCAAAAAAAAAGTAGTAAAACCAACATACTATTAATTATTGTTATTATTATTCTATTGATTTTTTGTGGTTATTTAATATGGCAAAACCTAGAACTGAAAAAACAATTAGAAGATGGGGGTATAGCTTATACTGAAATTTCTAATGAAAGAAATCAAGTAAAAGGAGAGCTTGAAGAAATGCTTGCTCAATATGAAGAAATGGAAGCTAATAATGATGAATTAAGTGAAGAGCTTTCCGCAGAAAAAGCTAAAATTGAAGAATTACTTAAACAGGCTAAAGGAAAAAATTGGACCATACACAAGCTTAGAAAAGAAACAGAAACATTAAGAACAATAATGAAAGGTTATGTTGTTCAAATAGACTCTTTAAATCAGATTAATGGGAGATTGAGAGATGAAAACAAAGTTGTTAGAACAGAGTTAAGTTCTGAAAAAAGTAAAACAAAAAATTTATCAGAAAAAAATGAAAATTTAAATGATTTGGTAACTGTTGCTTCGTATTTAAAAACTACCAACCTAAAATCTTATGGTGTGAAAATCAAAAGCAATAATACCGGAAAACTTAGTGACAGAGCAAAGCGTATTGGAAAAATTCGTACAGAATTTACTATTCTTAAAAACAGCATTACTATCTCTGGAAAAAAATGGCTCTATATTCGAATATTAACACCTGACGGAAAAGTTTTATCAGAAAAAACAGACGACAGTAATAAATTTGATTTTAATGGTGTTCGTGGCCTATACTCATCTAAAAAACAGATCAACTATAAAAATCAACAACAAAATCTTACCATTGATTGGGTTAAAACTGAAGATTTTCCAATAGGAGAGTATAATGTTGAAATTTATGCTGATGGTGTTGATATTGGAAAAACAAAATTCTCTTTAAAATAAAAGCAACCCTTTTTAGTACTATTACAAAATAGTATGTGACTTTTTAATTTTAGAGAGTCTAATACAATAAATTAAAACAAATTTATTATGGAAAAATACATGAACATGGGGATTGATTTAGCCCTAGAATACGGACCAAAATTAGTTGGTGCAATAATCGTTTGGATTGTTGGAGGAATAGTTATCAAACTACTAGTTAAAGGTTTTGCTAAATTATTAGATAAACGGAATATTGATGAATCTTTAAAACCATTTTTAAAAGGAATTGTTGGTTCTCTCTTAAAAGTATTGTTGGTAATTAGCGTATTAAGTATGTTGGGTATCGAAATGACTTCGTTTGTTGCAATTTTAGGTGCTGCAGGTTTAGCAGTTGGTCTGGCATTATCAGGAACATTACAAAACTTTGCGGGAGGAGTTATGATTTTAATCTTTAAGCCTTTCAAAAATGGTGATTTCTTAGAAGCACAAGGTCATATTGGTACTGTTTCTGAAATTCAAATTTTTAATACTATTCTTAAAACACTAGATAATAAAACAGTCATTATTCCAAATGGAGGACTAGCTAATGGTACTATGACTAATTATTCTACAGAACCTACAAGAAGAGTTGATTGGACTTTCGGAATTGGATATGGAGATGATACGACTAAAGCTAAAGAAGTAATGATGAGCTTAATGAAAGCAGATAGTAAAATTTTACAAGATCCAGCACCATTTGTTGCCGTTTCTGAACTAGGTGATAGCTCTGTAAACTTTACTGTGAGAGCATGGGTAAATGCTGCTGATTATTGGGATGTTTTCTTTGCGATGAATGAAAATATTTACAATACATTTAACAAAGAAGGATTAAACATTCCTTACCCGCAAATGGATGTTCACCTTCATAAAAACTAACTGATCATGAAAAAAATTTTAATAGCTATAACATTATTAGCAACTATTGGAAATATTTCTGCACAAACTACAGAAGCAGAAAAAAATTTAAAAGCTCAAAGTAAAGATACTTTAGATGGATGGAAGGTGGGCGGGATTGCATCTTTAAACCTTACTCAAACAAGTTTAACAAACTGGTCAGCCGGAGGGCAGAACTCTGTTTCAGCCACAGGAATTTTAAGCCTTTTTGCCAACTTAAAAAAAGGAAAATCTACCTGGGATAATTCTTTAGATTTAGCCTATGGCCTTTTACAACAAGGAAGCGAAGATGTGAGAAAGACAGATGATAAAATTGATTTCACATCAAAATACGGTCAAAAAGCATTTAAAAACTGGTATTATGCTGGTTTAATAAACTTTAAATCTCAGATGACTGCAGGCTACAATTATCCCGATGATTCTACTAAGATTTCTAACTTCTTAGCTCCGGGTTATTTATTAGGTGCTATAGGTATGGATTACAAGCCTAATGATATTTTTACATTATTTATTTCTCCCTTAACTATGAAAATGACAATTGTAAACGACCAAAATTTAGCTGATATCGGGGCCTATGGTGTTGATCCTGCTGAGTTTGATCTAGTTACAGGGACTCTCATAAAAAACGGGTTAACAACCCGAACAGAATATGGTGGTTACTTAAGAGTTCTTTTCAAAAAAGATGTTATGAAAAACATCAATTTACAATCTAAACTAGAACTTTTTTCTAACTACGAAGAAGCTACGCATGTTGATGTAAATTGGGAAGTATTAATCGCTATGAAAGTAAACAAATATATTTCTGCTACCATTTCTACACAATTATTATATGATCATGATATTGATATTGCCCTTGATAGAAATAATGACGGAATTATAGATGGGTCAGGAAAAAGAGTTCAGTTTAAAGAAGTTTTAGGAATAGGAATAGCATATAAGTTTTAAAACTTCTTAAAAAAATTAATCTAAGAATAAAGATACTCCGTATAACCGATGATTAACTTCATCGGTTTTTTTCTTTACTTTATATAAAAGAAACGCTACCTTCACTTTAATTTAAACTTACCCGAGGCGACTAATTTTATAACCCCTCGTCTTTGTTGTAATAAATATGACTCCTAATGATCAGCATAATTTAGATGACATTGTTAAAAACTGTGTTAAAGGTGATCGGAAGGCTCAACAAGAACTGTATAAAATATTTTACGGTAAAATGATGGGGGTATGTTATCGGTATACAAACAATACCGAAGATGCTAAAGACGTATTACAAGATGGTTTTGTAAAAGTGTATCGTAATCTAAAAAAATACACTTTTAAAGGTTCTTTAGAAGGTTGGATTAGAAGGATTATGGTAAATACTGCTATTGATCATTTTAGAAAGCATAAAGATGTTTTTTTTGTAGATGATGAAGAAGGTTATATTCTTGAAAACAGTAAAGTAGAAAGTGCTGATTCAATATATAGCCAATTTGGCGAAAGTGTTATTATGGAGGCCATACAATCATTAAGCCCTGCTTATAAAGCTGTTTTTAACCTTAATGTAATTGAAGGTTATCAGCATAAAGAAATTGCTGAAAAACTTGGAATAAGTGAAGGAACTTCTAAATCAAACCTTGCAAAGGCAAAACAAAATTTAAGACAACAATTATTAAAACAAGAAGCCAGAATAAACAATGGATAATTTTGATGAAATAATAAAGCAAAAAATTGACCAGTTTGAGGTTCCTTATAATGATGCTCATTGGGCAGAAATGAACGGAAAGCTCAATGCAATTCGTGCTGCAAAAATTAAAACAGCTATTCTAGGCATTGCTGTGGCAATCTCTATCATAGCTATTTCTAGCTATATAATATTTACCCCTTCAGAAAAACAAACTATAGAGGACAACACCCTTATTACAGAAGATATTACAACAAAAACCTCTATTAACAATACCTCTGAAACAAAGATAAGCACAAAAAATAAGCACAAAAAAAATATTAAAAACGAAATTCAAATCGAAACCATTGAAGAAAAGCCGTTAATTACTATTAAGGATGCTATTAATACTACTATAAATAACCCAGAAAACAAAATAGAACCAAGTAACAAGTTTCTTAAAGATAAAACCCCAGAAAAACTTCTAAATAAGGCAAATGCGGAATTTATTGTTTATAATAATAAAGTTTGTTTAGGCGAAGAAGTTAGTTTTGAATCATTAGAAAATAATTTACCTGTTTCATATATTTGGAACTTTGGTGATGGAACAATTTCCTATGAAAAGAACCCTAAACACGTCTATAATAGTAGTCATATCTATTCCGTTTCATTAACCTTATTAAATAGACAAACAGGAGAAGAAACTACCACAATACAAAATGATGTTATTACTATATTATCAAATCCTAATGCCAAATTTTCTTATACAGAAACATCTATATCTCATGATAACAATAAATTAAAATATCCATACACAATACTTAATATAGATGAGCCTAACAAACTTAATTCTTACACCTGGAATTTCGGAAATGAAGAAGCCTCAACTTCCTTAACTGGTAAAACCATTTACAAGAAAAAAGGAAAGGTTTACACCGCATCTTTAGTTGCTAAAAATAATAACAATGGTTGTATAACTAAATCTACTATCAAAATTTTAAATAAAAACGGATTAGATTTATTTGCTCCAAGCGGATTCACTCCGAACAACAATGGTGGGAACGAAACTTTTATACCTAAAGCCTTGTTAGGCTGGGATGTTCAATTTGAAATGATTATCATTAACACATCAGGGAAAACAATTTACAAAACCACAAATAGAGATGAACCTTGGAATGGCAAAATAAATAATACAGGACAAGTACTAAACAAAGGAGTTTATTTCTGGCAAGTAATCACTTTTGATGCTGAGAAAAATCCTCATCGCCATCATGGAAAAATCCATTTAGTTAAATAAGATTTCAACCTTTAAAATTTTTCAAGAACACAAAACCTACAATTTCCTTATCTCCAGTTACTGGAGCCAACGAATAATTTGAAAAGGTATGATCTTAATAATAGATAATCTGGTTTATATAAAGAAAATAAACATAACCGAAATAATATTAATATCTAACAAAAACCCACAAGATTGTGGGTTTTTGTTTTTATGGCAACCTTTCCTCTTCTATTTACGACTATGTACTAAGTATGAATAATATATTATTTTGTTTATTTATAGATTTTCAAAATTATTACTACATACTCAACTAAGAACTTAATAGAATGAATCAAAAAATCGTATACTCCATAATTTTACTATTGTTCGCGTTCAATATAAATGCCCAATCTGATAATTGTGCTACGGCTACTGTTTTAACACTAGATGCTACTGGAAATGTTTGTGTCACAGGAACGACTATAAATGCAACAAGTGCAAACACTAATTATGGAAGTTGTAATCCTGCACCTGATGTTAACAATGAAGTTTGGTACACATTTGTCACCAATGGTGCTAACAATATTTTTGATATAACTCCACAAGGCTTGAGTAACCCTGAGATTGTTATTTATACAGCTGGTTGCGGAGGAACTTTAGTAACTTGTAATAATTCAAATGGTACAGCAATTTTAAATACAGCTCAAGGCTTAAGCGCTGGGATACAAGTTTGGATTGGTATAATGTCTAATCAAGGGACTGAAGGAGGATTTGAGTTATGTATTAGTTCAACACCTCCAGCCCCAACAGGTGGTAACATTTGTTCCACAGCAATGCAGTTATGTGATAAAAATGCAAACTACACTATTGACATGAGTACTATTACACCTTCTGGTGCTCAACCTCCATGTTTTGGAGGGCCAGTAAACAATGATGTATGGTTTACATTTACTTGTACCCAAACAGGATCTTTAGAGTTCCAAGTTACTCCTACTGGTGCAGGAGCGAATCAAGTTGAATTGGATTATGCTGTATATGATGTTACCACTTTAGGTGGGTGCCCAACAATTTTTGGATCAGCAGGAGACCCTGCATTTGCTTGCAATTATAATTTTGCTGGAGATGAAGTCACTTTCACTGGGGCAGGAGACCCTACAGGAATGGGACCTATCTCTTGTGTTACTTGCCCAACAAACGCCAGCTCTGGTGTTCCTTGTGAAGATTTTTGTCCCTCTGCAAATATCACTGCAGGTAATACATACGTAATAATCGTTGATTATTTTACAGGAGGAGGTGCAGGAACAATGGATTTTCAATTTTTACCAGGAATGACAGCATTAATTGCTCCCGATGCAAGTTTTACAGCATCCCCTACAATACCTGTTTGTGGCCCAAGTTTAACAGCAATTATAACAGATAATTCATTTGGAGGAACACCTACTTGGGATTTTGGAGATGGATCTGTTCCTTTTGTAGGAAACAACCCTCCTCCTCACCTTTATACAATTCCAGGAACATACGCCATCACATCTTCCATTACTAATGCTAATGGTTGTACAGAAACACATACAGAATTTGTCCAATTATTTGGACCTGTCATACCTATTGCTACACCAGTTCTAGAAACTTGTCCTGGCAATTGTGATGGATCTATTTCTATTGCAACAACAGGAGGAAGTGGTAATTACACTTATTTATGGACTCCTCCAGCAGGACAAACAACTCCAATAGTTACAGGTTTATGTGATGGAAATTATTCTGTTACCGTTACTGACGCTATTTGTGGAAATGTTGTTTTACCTGTAACCATAAACCCAGCTCCTGCATGTGCCACTTGTACCCTTAGTGGATTAACGACAGTTACTACAGCATGTGTTTCTGCGACTAATACCTATGATTTAAGTGGTGTGATTACTTTCAGTACCCCACCCGCAGTGGGGACATTAACAATAACCGATTGCCATGGTGGGACTCAGGTATTCAATGCCCCCTTTGTGAGTCCATTAAACTATAACATAACAGGTATAGCCTCCGATGGCGTAGCCTGTAATGCAACAGCCGTATTTTCAGCAGACGCAGCCTGTACCATAACAACGAATTATAACGCACCAGCAGCCTGTACACCAGGATGTGCATTTACTAATTTAATAGTAAATGTAGGAAGCTGTAACCCTAATAGCACCTATGATATTAGTGGGACACTAACATTTAATAACCCTCCAGGAGCAGGGACATTAACCATAACTAATGTATGTTCAGGAACAGATACCATTATTAATGCACCATTTGCATCCCCTTTAAACTGGACCATTTCAGGCTTACCAACAGGAGCAGGAACCTGTGATGTGTCTGCAGTATTTTCAGCAGATCCAGCATGTACTATTTCTTTAGGCCTAGCCAATGAATATCCAATAGTAATACCATGTGGCTGTGTAGCTAACGTAGGAACATTTACAACAGGTATAGCCGGATCAGGAACAACAGACTATCAATTATGTTTTGGAGATCAATTTACAATGACTTCCAATGGAGATAATATAGATCCCGCAGAAGAACTAATACCAGTAATTCCAGCACCAAATGGATATAATCCTGGTATAGGTTACTTAGTGTATAGCTGTCCTCCAACAATAGCAACAGTACCAAGTAATATTGCACCGAATGATAATATTGCTAATGACCCTTGCTTTGTAGGAGTAGTTGGTTTTGGAAATAACTTTAGTGACCTTAACTTTCTAGGAGCTCCTAGTTATGCTGGGCCATGGATAAACAACACCATTTATTATGTGCCGATAACTTTTTATGATACCATAGGTGATGGAACTGCTGTAGATCCTGTTATTTTAAGCTGGACCGCCACAACACTCCCTTGCTATAGTATGGGACAACCATTTGCCGTTCAGTATTTAACACAAATTACTTCAGCAGAAGTAACAAACTGTGTAGACAGTTCCGTTACAGTTACTATTTCTGGAGGCTTACCAGAAACGGATGGTTCTTTATATACCGGATCTAACCTATTACCAGTAACAGCTAGTTTTGTAAATACAACAGCAACTCATAATGGAACAATTGTAATTAACGGCTTACAAGATGGAGACCTCTACTCTTTTGATGTAGTAGATACTAATGGTTGTCCGATAACCATAACAGGAGGCCCATTTGTTGGCTTACCTAATGCTGATGCTAATGTAGATGACACTTCATGTACCTTAACCTATAACTTAAATGCAACACCGAGTATTGGAACAGGCGCATGGACAGGCCCTGTAGGAATTGTTTTTGGTAATGCTACTTCAGCAACATCAACAGCAACGGCAACAACAGCAGGAACATATACCTTAACCTGGACAGAAACGAACACTCCAGGGTGTATTTCATCTGATAATATGGACATTACATTTAATATTTTAAGCATCCCTAACACCTTAACCAACCCGCTATGTAATAACAGTAATAATGGGCAAATTATATTGGCTCCACAAGGAGGAACTACTCCTTATACTTATCAATGGGATGCAGCAGCAGGTAATCAAATAACGAACCCTGCAACTAATTTACCTGCAGGAACATTTACCGTAAGAGTAACAGATAATTTTGGTTGCTTTTTAGACTCAACATTCACCTTAACAGAACCAGGTCCATTTACCTTTACAGTAGACTCTACTAATGCGAACTGTGGTAATCCAGATGGAACAGCAACAGTTATTGGTTTCTCAGGAGGAACGGGAGCTTATACTTATCAATGGGATGCAGCAGCAGCCAATCAAACAACAAACCCTGCTACAGGTTTAATTCCAGGAACTTATACCGTAACAGTATCTGATGCAGCAGCTCCTACAACATGTGATACCACTTTTAGCATTACGGTACTCAATACCCCTGCATTTGTGGCAACGATAACTGGGTTTACAGATGCGACTTGTAATGGGTTTGCAGATGGAACAGCCACTGCAGATGGTTTACCGGTAGCAGCAGGATATACTTATCAATGGGATGCCGCAGCAGCAAACCAAGTGACACAAACTGCTACAGGTTTAAGTATTGGAACATATACGGTAATCATAACAGATCCGGCAACAGGATGTACAGATGATACAACGGTAACTATTGATGAACCTACATTGGTTGTAGTTACAGCAACCTCTCCTATCACTATTTGCTCGGGACAAGACACTAATTTGTTGGCAACAGCTACTGCTGGGACAGGAAATGGAGGCCCTTATACCTATAACTGGAATAGCGGAGCATTTATAGGAAACCCTTACTTAGTAGCTCCTACTGCAGATATCACATATACTGTTTTTGCGATGGATGTTGATGGATGCTCTTCTGCTCCTGTAAATATTAATGTAGTTGTTGGGAATCCTTTAGTTGTCACTGGAGGACTTGATCAAATTATTTGTGCTGGGGAAACAGCAACAATTACTGCAACAGCTCCCGTAGGATCTGGAAATGGAGGTCCTTACACTTATACTTGGGATAATAGTTTAGGGCAAGGACAAACACAAGCTGTTTCACCGACTATTCCTGGCACTCATCCCTATATTGTGACCTTAGATGATGGTTGTACCTTTCCTTTAGCAACGGCAACAGTTATGGTAACTGTAAACCCATTACCTGTAATTAATTTTATGGTGGATGATACAAATGCGTGTGAAAGTGCTGGACAGTTATTTACTTTTTATAACATTCCTGGCCCAACAGATAGTACCTTAACCTGGGATTTTGGTGATGGGCAAGGAATTGCTGGCTTGGCCACTAATTTTGATCCAAATGTGGATACGGTTACTCATTTTTATCTTGCGGTTCCAGGGGTTTATGATGTTACACTTACCGTAACAACAGATTCCATCGCAGGGAATTGTAGTAATAGTTTAACAAAGCCTGCTTATATAACTATTTTCCAAAATCCTATTGCTGATTTTCTTATCACTCCAAATCCAACAACAATGTTTGATCCGGTATTTGGTTTTGTAGATCAATCGGTTGCTTTTTCTCCACCAATAATGAGTTATGCGTGGGATATTGCAGGAATAGATTCCGCTACAGGTTCAAATTTTATTTATACTTTTCCTGAAGATACAGGAAATTATAATATCACGTTGACTGTTACTGATGTAGAAGGCTGTAAAAATACCATCACTCAAATAGCTATTGTAACGGGTGAATTTGGAATTTATGTGCCCAATGCATTTACACCTGATTTTGATGGACTAAATGATGGGTTTTTCCCTACAGGATTTGGTATTGCTGAACAAGAATATGTATTCCTGATCTATGATAGATGGGGAGAGAAAATCTTTGAATCACATAAAAAATTCGAACCATGGAATGGTACTTATAAAAACAAACTCGTCCCTAATGGTGTCTATGTCTGGAAACTCAACTTCAACGACCTCGATGGTGATAACCAATCTAGAATAGGTCATGTTACTATCGTTAAATAACGATTTAAGTAATAAAAAAAAGAGTTCCAATTAACATTTACTTGTTAAAAATTCTTTGAAATTAATACTTATAGGAAGTCTTATATTCTAATTTTGCTAGAGAACATTATGTCTAAAAGTGTAAATCATACGAACAACATTAGCAAATTTGGTCTTGTCGGTTTTTTCTCTATCAATGATTTAAGAGATAAAGATTACGACAATATTGACTTATTACCAAACGAACGTTTAGCGTTAAAAAATTATGATAAATACCGAATTACAGAATTAAACAATCAAACTTCGGAAGATAAGTTTCATGCTAAATATATGCAGCTTCAAGTTATGGCAAACTTAAGCCCTTTTCAAGAGTTTTTAAAAGAAGAATATTTCTCATAGCTAGAAAACTAATTATATTTCTACCGTTCATCGAATAGTTGTTGTTGTGTTCTTTTATTTTTTACCTTTATTGTTTAATAAAACTAATTCATTATGAAAAAAGCATACTTAATAATAATTACTATACTAAGTGCTGGTCTTGGAGCAATGGCCCAGCCGACATTAACCTCTGTTAATTTTTCACCTAATATTGGAGATTCCCAACTATTTTATGTGGCAGATTCTAATTCTGTTATAGATAATACAACAGGGGCAAATGTAATCTTTGATTATTCCGGTTTACGTGGTTACGGACAAACTCAAACTCAATATATCGTTGACCCAACAACTACACAGTTTACTCTAGATTTTCTAGGTTCAACCGTTACTGATACTACTAGCGGGTTTCCTATTAATAAAAATTATTCACAACTTTTTGGAACTGACAGTTTAACAAAAACAGGAATTGTAGCAAACATTACAACCTATGGAACTGTTATCGTGAAATACAACCAAGACCCTGAGATTTCAATGAAGTTTCCATTTAACTTTGGAAATAATTATACTGATAATTATGCAGGAGTACTAACTGTTCAAGGAGTAAATACTAACGGTTTAGGAACTGCAACAGTTAATGCAGACGCTTGGGGAACCTTAATTTTACCTACGGGAGCCTCTATTGACTCTGTTTTAAGGGTGAAAACAACAGAAAACTTAATTACCGACACTATTGTCCTTATCTTTCCTCCGCTAACTATATTACCAATTGTAATTAATGCCGAATATGTAAACTATTACAAACCAAGTATTAGTAAATTCCCATTAATATCATTTATTAATGGAACTTACACACAAGACAACAACATTTTAGATTCAACAAAAATTGTCATTTCTCAGTACCCAATGTTTACAGTTGGAGTTGAAGAACTAAATAGTACTATCAAAGCCTCTTTATTTCCTAACCCAACTAATAAAGATTTTACAACATTAACATTTAATTTAGAAAATAAAGCAAACGTGAACGTGACTGTTTTTAATAATTTAGGTCAGAATGTAAAAGAGGTATTTAACGGAAAATTACAACAAGGAAAAAATAATTTAAAAATTCAAACTTCCAGTTTAAGTAAAGGGTTATACTTTATAAATATCAATGTTAATGATAAAACAACGACTAAAAAATTGGTAATAAAGTAATATAGAAATTCAATAATGAGTAAGAGGGTTGCATATTGTAACCCTTTTTTTATACTATAACAGTGTCTTTTATCGTTATTATCTAAAACACATTATTATGGAACAATTACTTAAAGCTCTCGAAAAATTTGAAACTTGGTTTAATCACAACTTTGGCTGGTTCTTTACAAACGGACGAAAAGAAAACGGGTAATTAACATTTACTCATCCAACAAACACTGTCTTGTAGCCTCATACAATATAACAGATGCTGCTTGAACTACATTCATTGAGAGGCTATTTCCTATCATAGGAATATGTACAGAATCATCACAGTGTTGAATAACCTCATCTTCTAAGCCTATCGTTTCATTACCAAAAAACAAACAAAACGATTTTTCTACTACTTTAAAGTTATATTGATTGATAGCAACAGATTCTGAAGTGGTATCCACAGCTATTTTTAAACTTCTTGAAGGAATTTTCTCCCAAATTTCACTTTCAGAAATAAAACTCCAATCTACTTTTTTGATAGACGTTGTTGCGTTGCGTTTTATTCGTGAAGCTTTATAAGCTGCTTCATTTCCAACAAAAAACACTTGTTTAACTCCAAAATTATCGCAAACACGAAGTAAAGCTCCTAAATTTTCTGCTGAAGAAAATTTCCAAGCTACCACTATTGGAGGAGTTTCCCAGTTTAGTGTTTTGTGCTGATTAAAATATGTTTGATTGTCTATTTTGAGAGACATTATTTACAACTTAATACACACATTTTTAGGTTCAGTAAAAAACTCAAAAGCATTAAACCCACCTTCTCGTCCTACACCAGAGTTTTTAACCCCTCCGAAAGGGGTTCTTAAATCTCTGAGTAACCAACAGTTTACCCAAACAATTCCTGCATGTAATTTAGCAGCAACATTGTGTGCTTTAGTAACATCTTGTGTCCAAACTGTAGCAGCCAATCCATATTTTGTACTATTTGCCATCATCAATACTTCTTCTTCCGTATCAAAAGGCATAATGGTAACAACTGGTCCAAAAATTTCTTCCTGATTGGTTCTACAATCAAAAGATAGTCCTTCAATAATTGTTGGTGCAATGTAATATCCATTTTTTTGATCCCCATCTAAATGCACTTGATTTCCTCCCGTTAAAACAGTACCACCTTCTTCTTCGGCTAATGTTACATAACTTAATACTTTTTCCATATGTGACTGAGAAACCACAGCACCTAAATTACTGTCTTCATCAAAAGGATTACCTACTTTTAATCGTTCTACTTTTTCTACAAAGGCTGTTTTAAATTTTTCATAAATACCTCGTTGCACGAATATTCGTGAACCACATAAACAAATTTGTCCTTGGTTAGCAAAAGAAGAATGAATGGTTGTTTTTAATGCCTTATCAAAATCACAGTCATCAAAAATAATGTTGGGATTTTTTCCTCCTAATTCTAAAGAAAGTTTTTTAAACATTGGAGCAGCAGTTCGAGCAATTTCCGACCCTGTAATTGTTCCTCCTGTAAATGAAATAACAGGAACGTCAGGATGCTTGGTAATGGCAGCTCCTACTTTATGTCCTAACCCATGTACAATATTTAAAACTCCTTTTGGCAAACCCGCTTCAATACATAACTCCGATAATAAATAGGCAGTATAAGGAGTAACTTCTGATGGTTTTGCCACAACAGTATTCCCAATAGCTAAAGCAGGAGCAATTTTCCAGCTGAATAAATACAAAGGCAAATTCCATGGAGAAATACAACCACAAACACCTATAGGCTCTCTTAATGTATAGTTAATTGCCATGTCTTCCATTGCATGAGCTTCTGAAGCATAATGTAAAACACCTGTAGCATAAAAATTAAAATTGGCTGCAGCTCTTGGAATATCTACTGTTTTAGATAGTTTTAATGGTTTGCCATTATCTTTCGATTCAGCTTCAGCAAAACGATCTAAATTATCTTCTATTAAAGTAGCGAGTTTTTGTAAAATTATTGATCGTTTTTCTTTAGATGTTTTGCTCCATGTAGGAAATGCAGCTTGAGCAGATTTTACCGCTAAATCTACATCTTCTTCATTAGAGTCTGGAATTAAAGAATAAACCTCTCCAGTTGATGGGTTATAATTATCTATATAAGTGTTGGAAATAGGATTAATCATCTCCCCATTAATGTAGTTTTTAATTTTTTCCATAATCAATATTGAAAGATAAAGGTATTATTTTTAAATAAAAAAATATCTTTTAAACACATCTAAAAAATTATATATATTTGCATCTACAAATATAGATAACTATATATCATGGTAACATTAGAGAAGTTAGAAACGGCAGCAGAAATGCTTAAAGCAATAGCACACCCTATTAGGATTGCCATTGTGGGAATGTTGGATAATAAGAAAAAACTAAATGTAACCCAAATTCATAAAACATTAAAAATTGAGCAAGCCGTTGCTTCACACCACTTAAGTATTCTTAAAAATAAAGGGGTATTACTTTCTGAACGTTCTGGAAAAAACTCTTATTACTCGTTAAAACACCAGCGATTATCTCAAATTGTAGCTTGTATAGATAAGTGTCAACAATAAGCTAATGGAAATTTTAGGGTATATATCAGCAATTTTAATTGGCCTTTCTTTAGGATTAATAGGTGGAGGAGGTTCTATTTTAACTGTGCCTATTTTAGTTTATTTATTAGGCATTGAGGCTGCAGAAACAGCCCCTGCTTATTCTCTTTTTGTAGTTGGAATAGCAAGTTTAATAGGAGCAAGTATTAAATATAAACAAGGTTTCGTAGACATAAAAACTGCTATAGTTTTTGGTTTTCCGGCCATAATTGCTGTTTATGGAACAAGGAGATTTTTAGTACCAGAAATTCCTGATGAAATTTTCACAATTGAAAACTTCGTCTTTACCAAACGTCTTTTTGTAATGGGCTTATTTGCAATATTGATGATTTTAGCTTCTGTTTCGATGATAAAAGGAAGAAAAGAAATTGTACAAAGTGGAGGTCGAAAATTCAATTATCCATTAATTTTAATTGAGGGCATTTTGGTAGGAGTTTTAACTGGATTGGTTGGTGCAGGAGGTGGCTTTATTATTATCCCAGCATTGGTTATATTCAGTAACTTACCAATGAAAAAAGCAATAGGTACTTCTTTAGTTATTATTGCTGCAAAATCATTATTCGGATTTTTAGGAGATTTATCAGTTATCACAATAGATTGGAAATTATTATTAGGATTTACGACATTAGCAGTTGTCGGAATTTTTATCGGCAATCAACTATCTCATAAAATAAACGGAGCTAAATTAAAAAAAGGGTTTGGCTGGTTTGTTTTGGTAATGGGAATTGTCATTTTATTAAAAGAAACGCAAATATTTTAATTATGTATGTAGAACAATTATTTACAGGGTGTTTAGCCGAAATGGCTTATTATATTGAATCAGAAGGTGAAGTAGCCATTATTGATCCATTAAGAGAAACAACGCCATATCTTGAAATGGCAGAAAAAAGAGGTGCAAAAATTAAATATGTTTTTTTAACACACTTTCATGCTGATTTTGTTTCTGGACATGTTGATTTAGCTAAAAAATCAGGCGCAACAATTGTATTTGGCCCTAATGCAAAAACTGAATTTAATTTCCACAATGGAGGTGATGGAGAAGAATTTAAAGTAGGAAATATTACACTTAAATTACTCCACACACCTGGACACACAATGGAGTCTTCATCTTATTTATTAATTGATGAAAAAGGAAATACTCCATATATTTTTACAGGAGATGCATTATTTATTGGTGATGTTGGAAGGCCTGATTTAGCAGTAAAATCTGATGTTACTCAAAATGATTTGGCGGGTTATTTATTCGATTCATTAAGAAATAAAATTATGTTGTTACCAGATGATATTATTGTATATCCTAATCATGGAGCAGGTTCAGCTTGTGGGAAAAACATGAGTAAAGAAACCTTCGACACATTAGGGAATCAAAAGAAAGTAAATTATGCCCTTAGAGCAGATATGACAAAAGAAGAATTTGTTAAAGAAGTAACTACGGGGTTAATTGCTCCCCCTCAATATTTTCCGAAAAATGTGATGATGAATAAAAGAGTAAATGCAAGTTATGATAATATTCTTAAAAAAGGAACAACACCTTTATCAGTAGCAGATGTAAAAAGCTTGACTAAAGAAAAAGGAGCTTTAATCCTTGATGTTAGACCAACAGCAGAATTTATAAAAGAACATATTCCTAATGCTTTATTTATTGGTTTAGATGGAAGTTTTGCTCCTTGGGTTGGTGCGTTAATAGAAGATATTAGTACTCCAATTATTCTTGTTGTTTCGAAAGGGCGGGAAGATGAAGCAATTACTAGGCTCTCGCGTGTAGGATACGATAATACGATAGGATTTCTTAAAGGAGGAATTAACGCATGGAAAGACGCTGAAGAATCTGTAGAAAATGTTTTAAGCTTATCTTGTAATCAATTTTCTGAAAAATTAACCCCTAACAGCTCTATTTTAGATGTTCGAAAAACAACAGAACATTTTTCTGAACAGATGATTCACGAGAATGTAAACAATTTCCCTTTAGATAATTTATTTTCAGATTATGCTCAAATTGAAAACAAAGAGCAATATGTTCATTGTGCAGGAGGTTACCGATCAGTCATTGCCATTTCAATATTAAAAGCAAAAGGGTATCATAAATTGATAAATGTTGAAGGTGGTTTTTCAGCAATGAAAAATGAAGAAAAGGTGCAAATTTCAGAATATGTTTGTCCAACAACAATGGTATAAAAATTAATATTAAAAAAGTTAAAAAAATATGAGTTACGAAAATGTAGATTTAAAAAAAGCAACAATAATTGATGTTAGAGAGCCAGGAGAGTTCGCTATGGGTTGTGTAGAAGGATCAACAAATATCCCGTTAGGACAAGTGCAAAATAAAATAGAAGATTTTAAAGCAATGAAAAAACCATTGGTATTGTGTTGTGCTTCAGGTGGCAGAAGTGGACAAGCTGTTCAATTTTTAGAAAGTAACGGTGTTAAAGAGATTTACAACGGTGGCGGTTGGAACATGGTTGAAATGAGAATGGTTTAATAGACTAAAAGACGCAAGATTTTTAGAATCAAGATAGATAAAATGAATTTTCAGCTTTATAACTTTTAACTAGACTAAATGAGCTTTTTAAGAAAAATATTAGGACTAGGTCCAAAAGTAGATTATCATGAATTAATTGCCAATGGTGCAATTTTAATTGATGTTAGAACTCCCACAGAATACTCAAATGGGAAACCAAAAAACTCACAAAATATACCATTAGATAAAATTGCAGGAGAAATTAGTAAAATCAAAAAATTAAATAAACCCATAATTCTATGTTGTGCTTCTGGAATGAGAAGTGGAAGAGCTACATCTATGTTGAAAAGAAACGATATTGAGGCATACAATGGAGGAGGTTGGAATAAATTTACTTAAAATGAAAAACTGGATACTTAAAAAAAGAATTCCCATTGGCATCACTTTTCTTGGAGCAGTAGCTGGGTTTTTATATTGGAATTATGTGGGTTGCGCTTCTGGTAATTGTGGCATTACAGCGAACTGGTATACAAGTATGGCATATGGTTCAGTAATGGGTTGGCTCGTTGGAGATTTTTCTATCAGTAAGGTTCAAAACAAAAAAAATGATAAACAGTGAATCAAAATATATAAACCGATGAAGAAACTATTATTTGTTATCCTTTTAGGAGGTTCAGTAACAGCGATGAGCTGTACAGAATTTTCTGAAAACACAACTACAATTACTCCGCAAACAGAAACAATTAGCAAAGATGTAAACGTTGAAGAATTTTCAAAATTAATTAAAAAAGGAAATGGACAAATTTTAGATGTAAGAACACCTGAAGAATGGGCTACAGGAATTATTAAAGAAGCTATAAAAATAAATTTTTTTGACAAAGATTTTCAAAACCAACTTGGAACGTTAGATAAAAACCAAGCTGTTTATATTTATTGTAGATCAGGAGGAAGAAGTGGAAAAGCTACCAAACAAATGAAAAAAATGGGGTTTACTACTGTTTATAATTTAATTGGAGGAATCGGTGCTTGGGATGTTGCGGGCAACAAAAAAGTAAAATAATTGATGGTATAATTTAACTATTAAAGAGCTGTGAAAAAGTAATTTTTCACAGCTCTTTTTTTATGCTCAAAACTTTAAAATATAATTACTTTTACAACTCATTTCACGACTAAAAAATAAATTATGAGTGACGCTATCAAGCACGAATGTGGTATTGCATTAGTAAGGCTTTTAAAACCATTAGATTATTACATTAAAAAGTACGGAACAGCCACTTATGGCCTAGATAAAATGTACTTGCTAATGGAAAAGCAACACAATCGAGGACAAGATGGTGCAGGAATAGCCAACATCAAATTTGATGTTGCTCCAGGAGAAAGATATATTAGCCGTTACAGATCGAATGACTCTCAACCGATAAAAGATATTTTCGGGAAAATTAATGCAAAATTTGAAGCCGTTCATAAACATAATCCAGCATTATTAAAAGATGCCGATTGGCTAAAAAAAAATGTTGCTTTTACTGGCGAATTATCTTTAGGCCATTTACGTTACGGAACTTTTGGAGGAAACAGCATTGAACATTGTCACCCATTTTTAAGACAAAACAACTGGATGACTAAAAATTTAGTTGTTGCAGGAAATTTTAATCTTACTAATGTTGATGAGCTTTTTGATATTTTAGTAGAAATTGGTCAACATCCCAAACAAAAATCTGATACCGTTACGGTAATGGAAAAAATTGGACATTATTTAGATGAAGGAAATCAAGTTTTATATGATAAATACAAAGCAGAAGGTCATTCCCGTGTGGAGATTTCAAAGCTAATAGCCCAAAATTTAGATTTACAGCTAATACTTCAAAATTCTGCTATAGATTGGGATGGAGGTTATGCAATGGCAGGATTATTAGGACATGGAGATGCTTTTGTTTTGAGAGATCCTTCAGGAATTAGGCCCGCTTTTTATTACCAAGATGATGAAGTTGTAGTAGTAACTTCTGAGCGACCTGTTATACAAACTGCTTTTAATGTTTCGATAGATACCATTAAAGAAATTGAACCCGGTCATGCTTTAATTATTAAACGAAATGGCGAAGTTTCTATGAAACAAGTTCGCGAACCTTATAAAAAAACAGCTTGTTCCTTTGAGCGAATTTATTTCTCACGAGGAAGTGATCAAGACATTTATAAAGAACGTAAACAACTAGGAAAAAATGTTGTTCCTCAAGTATTGAATTCTATTGGAAACGATTTAAAAAACTCTGTCTTTTCTTTTATTCCAAACACTGCCGAAACTTCTTTTTACGGCATGATGAAAGGAATGCAGGAAGAACTGAATAAAATAAAACTCAAAAAAATAAAAGCACTAGGCGAAAATCCTTCTGATGAAGCCTTGCAAGAAATTTTAGCATTGAGAAACAGAATGGAAAAAATTGCCATTAAAGATGCTAAACTCCGAACATTTATTACACAAGATGATAGTAGAGATGATTTGGTAACCCATGTTTACGACATTACTTATGGTAGCGTTTACCCAACCGACAACTTAGTAATTATTGATGATTCTATTGTTAGAGGAACAACCTTAAAGAAAAGTATTTTAAGAATTTTAGATCGTTTAAACCCTAAAAAGATTGTAGTCGTTTCTTCTGCACCACAAATCCGTTATTTAGATTGTTACGGAATTGACATGGCTAAAATGGGAGATTTTATTGCTTTCCAAGCAGCAATTGCCTTATTAAAAGACCAAGGAAAGCAACACATTATTGATGAAACTTACCAAAAATGTAAAGCACAAGAAAGCTTACCTAAAGAAGAAATCATTAACAATGTAAAAGCCATTTATGCTCCTTTTACTGCTGAAGAAATCTCTAAAAAAATATCTGAGCTGCTAACACCAGAAAACATGAATGCTGAAGTAGATATTGTTTACCAAAGTATAGAAGGGTTACACGCAGCTTGCCCCGATCATACCGGAGATTGGTATTTTACAGGGAACTATCCAACACCGGGTGGTAACAAAGTAATTAATCGTGCATTTATTTATTATGTTGAAGGCATAGATAAAAGAGCTTATTAAATTTCGTTACATTTAAAGTAAACACATAATGCGAAGAAGTGTACTGGTGTACTTATTCGGTTGTTAGCAGAAATTAAGAACAACAGATATATGAAAGCTATAAAATTAATCTTGATACTCTTGATAATTTGCAGTAATGTAACTCTGAAGGCCCAAGTTATTGACAGCTTAACTGAGAGCACTTTCGAGAGTGAAACATTCAAAACAAATGAAATAATAGGTTTAAAGGACTTCAAGTATAATCCAATCGTTTCTACCATAGTATTATCCGAATCGACCGAACAAACAGTTTATGGAAATATTACAACATTTGAAAACGGGATTTTCTCTTCCGGAAATTTTGGACCTTGTGGAAATGAATGTAGAGTAACAGTTTCAGGTAAGTACCTTTTTAAAGGAGACAAAATTCATT
>JAESTF010000064.1 GCA_016763795.1 Flavobacteriales bacterium | reverse complement strand
TTTAACCTCAATTAATACTGGAATGGCAAGTATTGAAGAAATCAGAATTGCCTTAAATGATTTTAAAAAATCTAAAAAATGGATTATTAGTTATTCTGAAATTTATACCCAAAGAACTTATTACTTAGCTTCTGTAGCTGATAAAATTTATTTGAACCCTGCTGGAATTATGGAATTAAGGGGTTTAGGAAATCAATTGATGTTTTTTAAAAACATGTTGGAAAAGTTAGATGTTGATGTTCAAATTATACGCCACGGAAAATTTAAAAGTGCTGTAGAACCATATATGTTAGAAAAAATGAGCGATGCTAACAGAGAGCAAATGCAAAAAATTTTAAACACAATGTGGGGAAGTATGTTGAATGATGTTTCTGGAAGTAGAAATATTAAAGTAGATAAAATTAATGCACTTGCTGATAAACTTGAAATACAAGATGCTAAAGATGCTCTAAAACATAACTTTGTAGATCAACTAATGTATAAGGATGAATTACTTGCCGAATTAAGAAAGAAACTAAGTATTGATAAAGATGCTGATATCAACTACGTTGGTTTAGGAAAATATAGTAAATCCGCAACTAAAAAATCAACTTCTGAAAATAAGATTGCTATCATTTATGCCAGCGGAAGTATTGTTAGTGGGAAAAGCACCAAAGACAATATGGGTTCTGAAACAATATCTAAAGCAATTAGAGCTGCAAGATTAGATGATAACGTAAAAGCAATTGTGTTAAGAGTTAATTCACCTGGAGGAAGTGCTTTAGCTTCTGACATTATGTGGAGAGAAATGGTTTTAGCAAAAGAAGCAAAACCTGTTGTTGTTTCTATGGGAGATGTAGCTGCATCAGGTGGTTATTATATTGCTTGTGCTGCTGATAAAATTGTTGCTAGCGAAAAAACAATTACTGGTTCTATTGGTGTTTTTGGAGTAATTCCGAACATGCAAGGCTTTTTTAATAATAAACTAGGAATTACTTTTGATGGAGTTAAAACAAACGAGCATGCAAATATCATGTCTGTTTTTAAACCTTTAACTGCCGAAGAAAAAGACATTATTCAATTAGGTGTTGAAAAAATTTATGATGATTTTATTACTAAAGTAGCAGCAGGAAGAGGTATGACTAAAAATCAAATAGATTCTATTGGACAAGGGAGAGTTTGGGTTGGTTTAGATGCTTTAGAAATTGGATTAGTAGATGAGATTGGAGGGATTAGTAGAGCCATTGAAATTGCTCAAGATTTAGCTAAACTAGAAAATTATGAATTAGAGAATTATCCTAAAAGAAAAAACCCTGTTGAAGAGTTTATTAAAGAACTTTCTGGTGAAATTGAAACCAAAATGATTAAAAATAAACTTGGTGAGAACTATAAATATTACCAGAAAATGGAATCTATCACTAAACAAACTGGTGTTGTAGCTCGTATGCCTTTCGATATGGATATTCATTAAGCTTAGTATTTAGTTGATAGTGTTTGGTTGATAGTTTTGATTAATTTAGTCGAAATAAAAACTATACACTAACAAATAAACACCATAAACTCCCTTTAGTGCACTTATTCTACACGCCAGAAATTAGCAACGAAAAAACGTACACACTTAATGAAAGTGAGTCGAAGCACGCTATTCGGGTATTGCGACTAAAAGAAAATGACAAGCTTACTTTAGTTAATGGGAAAGGAACTTTTTTTAATGCTATAATTTCGGATGGCAATCCAAAAAAATGTAAGGTTGACATTATAAAAACTTTGGAAGAAAAAAAGGGCAACCCCAATTTACATATAGCACTTGCCCCTACAAAAAATAATGATAGAACAGAATGGTTTATCGAAAAATGTACCGAAATAGGAATTTCCGAAATAACTCCAATTCTTTGCAAACATTCTGAACGCAAAAAAATTAAACAAGAACGTTTTGTAAAAACTGCTATTTCGGCAATGAAACAATCGCTCAAAGCAACACTTCCTGTAGTTAACGAATTAAGCACTTTTAAAGATTTTGTGAAAATACCTTTTGAAGGAAAAAAATACATAGCACATTGTTATTCCGAAAATCAAAAACATTATAAAGAAATTTATAAAAAAGGAGAAAATAGTTTAATTTTGATTGGCCCTGAGGGTGATTTTAGTCCAGAAGAAGTAAAACTAGCAATAGAAAAAGGTTTTGAACCAATAACTTTTGGAACAAGTCGTTTAAGAACAGAAACTGCTGGAATTATGGCTTGTGCCATTTTTAATTTATTGAATGAATAAAGTTTTAAGTATTATATTATTAATTGTTCTAAGCTCTTTTAATCAAGCACCTAGCTATCAAATTGCTTTGCTTAAATATAATGGTGGTGGAGATTGGTATGCGAATTTAGAAACATCCCTACCCAACCTTATTAAATTCTGCAATAAAAACTTAAACACCAATATAAATACCGAACAAGCAATAGTAGAAGTTGGTAGTAAAGAAATTTTCAACTATCCTTTTCTTCATATTACAGGACATGGAAACATTATTTTAAATGGTGATGAGACCGAAAATTTAAGAAACTATTTAATTGGTGGTGGGTTTTTACATATTTCTGACAACTACGGAATGGATAAATTTTTAAGACCACAGATGAAAAAAGTTTTTCCTGAGTTAGAATTTGTTGAAATACCCTACTCTCATCCTATTTATCATCAGAAATATAATTTCAACAATGGTTTACCCAAAATTCACGAACACGATGAGAAACCACCACAAGGTTTTGGTTTAATTTATGAAGGTCGTTTGGTTTGTTTTTATGATTTCGAATGCGATTTAGGAGATGGTTGGGAAGATCAAACTATTCATAACGATGCTGAGGAGAACAGATTGAAAGCTCTTAAAATGGGAGCCAATATTATTCAATACGCATTCTCTCAATAAAAATCTACTTTTACAATATTCTCAATAACGAACCGTTTAGCTCAAGTATGAAAAAAATCATCCTATTATTCTGCTTTCTTTACTCAACCACAACCATCTTTGCACAAGAAAATACTGAGAAATTTAGTTTATGTGAAAATCTAAAAACTTATCCATATTATCATCCTGATATAACTTATAAAGGTGATTTTTGGGTGATCAAAGAACATTTCAAAAATAACTATCCTATTGATAACTTCAAAAAAATGAGTAACAACTCAGGAATTATTACGATACAATTTAAAATAAACTGTAAGGGAAAAACAGGCGATTTTAAAGTGAGACAATGTGATTTAAACTACAAAAAAACAATACTTAATGAATCTATAAGTAATTATTTCCTGAATAAAACTAAAGCGCTAAAAGATTGGATTCCTGCTAAAGATGAAGATGGAAATACTGTAAATAGCCATAAGTTTTTCTCATTTAAACTGAATAAAGGTAGATTAGTTGAAATACTACCTAAATAATTAACTCAATGCTGAAAAAACTCCTTTTTACTATAACACTACTTTTTTTATTTTTGAGCTTTTTTGCTCAAAATAAAAATCAAATTAGCAAGAAAAAATCATCTTTTGATTTAGAGCCTTATCTTTTTAAGCTGGACTCTCTTGGTGTTAACTTGAACAACGATACCTTATTGTTAAGTATTGGTTATCAGAACATATACTATGGAAAAAACGACAGAGGAAATGCTCTTATGACATATGCTCTTTCTAAAAGAAAAGAAGTTTCTGCTGAAGATTACCATAGCTTATCTGTACAAAATACGAAAAATGGAAACTATAGTATTGCTATAGCTGCATTAGAAAAAGCAATGGAATTAGATCCCAAAGAAATTAGCCCTTACTATGGTTGGGTTCTTCTTTATTATTACCGTGATTATGAAAAATCACTTAAAATATTAGAACAGTATGATGCTTATACACCAAATTTTTCTGATGCTCCTATGGGTGAAGATATCCACTATTTAAAGGGATTAGCTCATATGCAACTCGAACACTATCAAATTGCGATTGATGAGTTTAACATTTACATTACAAATTTAGCTTCTACACATGGAGAAGATTTTGTAGACGTTTATACTTTTGTTCAAAAAGGTAGATGCCTATCAAAACTCTAAAAATATGACCTTGCTATTGCAGCCTATAAAAAAGCAATTAAATATCATGAAAACTGTTCCGAATCATACTATTTTATGGGGTTAACTCAACTCCAAATGAAACAAAAAGATAAAGCTTGTAAAAATTTCAACATTGCTTTAACTATGATAAATAAAGGACATAAAAGTTCTGATAACTATGTAGAATATTTTCATGAAATATATCCTCAACAAATTGAAAAAGCCATCGCTAAAAATTGTAATTCAAAACTTTAAAGAGTGAATATATCAGATGATTCTTTAAAGTTTATTCAGCAACATCAAAATAAATCGCTAACAGAATTAGCGTTATTGCTTAGCAAAAAAACTGAATTAAATAAAGATTTCATTCTTGCTCAAATAAATGGAATTCAGAAAGCAAAAAATAAACTTCCTCAATTTTATAGTACACCCAATATTATCTATCCAATAAAACTATCGTTAGAGCAGTGTTCTTCTGAAAAAACTGGAGTTTATAAAAGTGAAATTATAAACGGAGAAAAACTACTTGACTTAACTGGTGGATTTGGAGTTGATAGTTATTATTTTTCTAAAACGTTTACGCAAGTAACTTATCTTGAACAAAATAAATCGTTACACAATATTGTTAAGCAAAATATTAAATTACTTGGAGCTAAAAATATTAAACTATTTAATTCTACCGCTGAAGATTTTATCGCAACAACTACACAAAAATTTGATGTCATATGTATTGATCCAAGCCGAAGAAATCAAAACCAGCGTGTTTTTAAATTAGACGAATGCACACCTAACATTATTGAATTAACCTCGAGTTTATTTAAAATCTCTAATAAAATATTAATAAAAACAGCACCTCTTCTAGATATCAAACAAACTATAAAAGATTTAAAATTTGTTACCAAGATCTGGGTTATTGCTGTAGATAACGATTGTAAAGAAGTTTTGTATTTACTAGAAAATGAAAAAATTGTTGAACCACAAATTTCAACCATCAATCTAACTAAAGAAAATCAAGAATTCGAATTCAATTTTAAACAAGAAGAAACTGCGAATACTGAGCTTTCTGAGCCAGAAAACTTTTTATACGAGTCCAATTCTTCCATACTAAAAGCTGGTGCATTTAATAGCTTATGCAAGTCATTTAATATTAAAAAACTAGGCCAACATACACACCTTTATACTTCTAAAACTTTAATTGATGATTTTCCAGGACGTACTTTTAAAATTGAAAATGTGCTTTCTTATAATACAAAAGAATTTAGAAAATTAAATATTCAAAAAGCGAATGTTAGTTGTCGTAACTTCAAGGACAATGTTGAACAAATAAAAAAGAAACTAAAAATAAAAGATGGTGGGAGAAACTATCTTTTTGCAGCTAACAATATAAATGGTAAACCTATTTTAATTGTTTGCTTAAGACTTGATTTTTCTAAGAAATAATTTTTCACCATTTATTAAATCATCATTTTATTTTCCTTTATTTTAATTATCTTTAGGCTTATATGGTTAAGAGTTTAATATTATCAATCATTCTCACGCTGTCTTTCTTAATCGGCTCTAGTCAAAGTTATGTTGGGATTAGTAGCGGTATTCATTTACCCATGATATTTGAAAGTAATTATAATAATTCCGAATTTTCAATATACGATAATAATGAAATGAATGACAAAAATAGTCCCTTTGTAGCTTTTCACTACAAAAAGAGACTAGAACATTACTTTATCGGAATAAATTTAATGTACAAACAAGAGTACCTTAGTTTTGATATGTGGGACAGTTATCACGGAGGAGGTTTTTCTACACATCAAGGATATAGTGCTTATAAGTATGATAATCATTATCTAAATTTTTCAATCGACCTATCAATTCAAATTGGTCGGTTACCTATATACCTAAAATTAGGTCCAGCTATTGACTACTGCATATATTCAATCTCTGATTATTACTATCATGAACAGGGTTCTTCTATGTATGGCATTTCCTATGATAGAGAAATAATAGAAAATAATAGACTAAATAAAGCAAAGGAGATTAAAATATCGGCATTTGCTGAGATTTCAGTAGATATTTCAAAAAACATTTTCATCCGTAGCCAAATAAATACTAAATCTAGTAGCTCTCATGATATTATAAGTACAAGAGACTTTTATTTAGGAATTGGTTATCAGTTTATAATAGTTAAAAAGAAAGGTGTCCAGACTAAAAAAAAATGGCTTCCTTATATTAAAAATAAATAATTTAGGAAATCCTACTCTTATTTATCTTATTGTCAGGCGACTCTTTTAGGAAAGAAACTAAACTGTGATTTTCATCTAATTCTAGATTAGAGCCTTCTTCTAAAACTTCAACACAAAATTCTCCTTACTTAAGTCTTTATTAAAGAAAACGATTCCTACAAAAAACAAATCTATGGTAGAAGTTACTTTAGGATGTTTTTTAATTACTTCCCAAGCTTCTGTCATTCCTCTACTCCAATGGATGTCATCAAAAACAAAAATGGTTTCGTTGTTTGCTTTTTCTACACACCAATTAAAATAATTAATAGTTGCTTCTTTCTGATGGTTTCCATCAAAAAACACGAAATCTAAACTAGTTGTTTTAGCTAAATATTTTGGCAAAAAAATATCAAACGTATCATTTACTAGTTCAATATTTTTAAAACCTATTTTATTAAAATTTATTTGAGCAACCTTTGTTGTGTTCGGGCAACCCTCAACAGTAATTATTTTTGTTTTTTTACTTGGAGCAGCTAAATACAAGGTACTTATTCCTAAAGAAGTTCCTAACTCCAATATCGTTTTTGGATTAAAATGGTTTACCAATCTAAATAAAAGCTGTCCATATTTTGGAGCTTTTAATGTATTTTTTGCAATATCTTTTATCTTACGTTTATTAGAACTGTTTACCTTAGAACCTGCACCATGGTCATCAATGACAATTTCCATATCGGTCAATAATAATTTTGCTCGTATCGACTCTATATCTTTATAAAGATAAAACGGACTTTCATCACAAATTACATCATTATAAAACTCAAATAAATAAGGTGAATGGATACTATGTTCGTTACCTGATTTAAACCTGTGTTTAAAGTATCCTATTATAAATTTTAGCTTACTCACCTTGCAAAAATAATTGAATTAACTTACAAACCTTCAATCAGCTTAACACATTATTTTTTATTTATACCTTTGAAAAATGAAATTCTTATTTAGCACTTACTTATTTCTCATTGTATCAATTGCTATGAGTCAAAATGTTACAACAACGTTTAAGTCTGGATTGCCTACACTTTTAGAAGAAACATCGGGTTTAATTTATTTTAATGGAAAAATAATAACTCATAATGATAGTGGTGGCGACCCTAAACTTTATGAAATAGATACTATTACTGGAAATATTACGAGAACAATTGAAATTACTAACGCTATAAACATCGATTGGGAAGACATTGCTCAGGATAGCAACTACATCTACATTGGTGATATTGGAAATAACAATGGTAATAGAACTAATTTAAAAATTTATAGAATTTTAAAATCAGACTACCTCAACAATTTAACCGTATTAGCTGATACAATAAACTTCTCATACAATGATCAAGTGAATTTTACATCGTTGCCAAATAATAATAATTTTGATTGTGAAGCATTTGTTATACACAATGACAGTATTATATTATTTACGAAAAATTGGGTCACAGCAACTGTTAATGCCTATGTTCTACCTAAAACTATAGGGTCTCACATTGCAAAAAATGTAAGTACATATAATTCTTTAGGCCTAATAACTGGTGCTGACAACATTAATAACACTTTTTACCTTTCTGGGTATAATAATTCAATTATACCTTTTATACTTATCGTTAATAGTAATGGCGTGAATCAAGATTTTTTTGGATCTAGTATTATTTCTAAACATGTCTTAAATCTAAATTCAGGCCATCAAGTTGAAGGAATTTGTATTATAGACAGTAGTAAGTTTTTTGTTACTAATGAAAAATTCGTATTTCAGTCAATCAATATTAATAGCAATTTATATCGATTAAATATTTCTCAGGATCCAACACCCGTTAATAGCATACAAGATGAAAATGCTATAAAAATTTATCCAAACCCAAGTAACAACAAAATTTTTCTAAATAAAAAAGTTGAAAAAATTACTCTTTACAATAATCTAGGTCAGTTTGTTTTTCAAAAAAATAACACTAGTAATATTGATATTTCTAACCTAAAAAAAGGTATTTACAACTTAATAATCCAATCTGAAAAAACGATTGAACATTTTCAGGTTATTAAAAATTAATCCTTTCAAATTCTTAGCAATAACATTTAAACAAATACTACATTTGTATTTATATTAATTATATTTAATAGTATGAGAATAGTTATTGCTGGTGCTGGAGAGGTAGGTTTCCATTTAGCAAAAATGATGAGCAACGAAGCTCAAAACATCTATATTATTGATGATAATGAAGATCGTTTAGAGTATGTTCAATCGCACATTGATGTTTTTGGTGTAAAAGGAAATGCAAAAGATATTCACATACTTAAAGAAGTAAAAGTTGATCAATGCGATTTATTAATTGCAGCAACCTCATCTGAAGAGACTAATTTATTAGTTTGCATTAATGGTAAAAAACTAGGTGCAAAAAAAACCATTGCTCGTATCAGTAACTACGAAGGTATTGGGTCTGAAATGCGCGATTTATATAGCGATTTAGGTGTTGATAGTATTATTTCTCCTGTAGAATTAGCCTCAAAAGAAATTAAACGATTAATCGGTCAATCGGCCTTTACAAATGATTACGAATTTGAAGGTGGTAAATTGATTGTTTTCGGAATTACAATTTCTGGCAGTTCTCCTTTAAAAGATAAATCAATATCAGAAACGCAACATTTAAATCCTAACAGAGATTTTAAGCCAATTGCACTTTTACGACACCATAAAACCATAATGGTGCAAGGAGACACTGTGCTATTGGAAAATGATATTGTTTATTTTATATCTACACCAAAAAGCACCGATCAAATTACCAATATTTGTGGACAAAAGTGTTATGAAATTAAAAACATAATGATTTTAGGAGGTAGTAGAATTGGTGTATTAACCGCTGAATTACTAGAAAAAAAATACAACGTAATTTTAATAGAAAAAGATAAAAAGAAAGCAGAACAAATTGCCGATCACCTTAAAAAAACCTTAGTAATTAATGCTGACGGGACTGATGTTCAAGCCTTAGAAGAAGAGAATATTGAAGATATGGATGCTTTTATTTCTGTTACAGGAAATTCTGAAACCAATATTATTTCATCAATTGTTGCAAAATCTCATGGCGTAAAAAAAACCATTGCAGGGGTAGAAAACATTGATTACATCAATCTTTCTCATAACATTGGAATTGATACATTAATCAATAAAAAAATGATTGCTGCAAGCAACATTTTTAAATTTATTAGGAAAGGTGAAGTTGAAGAAATTGCCAATTTACATGGCGTTGATGGTGAAATTATTGAGTTTAATGTAAAAGCAGGAAGCAAAATAACATCAAAACCCATTAGAGATTTAAAAATTCCTGAATCGACTAATATTCCAGGAGTAATTAGAGGCGATGAAGGTTTTATCCCTTTCGGAGGATTTCAAATGCAAGAAGGAGATAAAGTGGTTGTATTTACCCATACCGACTCTATTCACGAAATAGAAAAGTTTTTCCAATAGAAAATGGCAAGAAGTCTCATTAACATTAAGGTTGTTACCAATGTTGTTGGCAGCTTAATTATTATCTCTGGAGCGTTAATGTCGCTTTCTATTCCTATTTCTCTTTATTATAAAACAGACGATTTATTCGCTTTAATTATTTCCTCTAGTATTACTTTATTAGCGGGATTAGCAGTTAAATACTCAACCCGACACCACAAAAATGATGAAGTTAAAAAACGTGATGGATATTTAATTGTTGCTTTAGGATGGGTTTCTATGACTTTGTTTGGCTCTCTCCCTTATGTTATTTCTGGAGCTATTCCCAATTACACTAATGCTTTTTTTGAAACCATTTCGGGTTTAACCACAACGGGTGCAACTATTTTAGAAGACATTGAAGCAATGCCTAAAGGAATTCTTTTCTGGAGAAGTATGACCCAATGGATAGGTGGTATGGGAATTATCGTTTTAACCATTGCTATTTTACCTCTTTTAGGTGTTGGAGGAATGGAACTTTTTGCTTCGGAAGCACCAGGACCAACAAAAGATAAAATCCATCCAAGAATAAAAGAAACAGCCAAGCGATTATGGATTATTTATTTTTCATTAACTATAGTTCAATGCATTTTATTAATGTTGCAGGTATGGATTTTTATGATGCCATTAATCATTCCCTAACCACCATGTCAACCGGTGGTTTTTCCACTAAACAAGCAAGTATAGCACATTTTGACACACCAATAATTCAATACATAATTATTGTGTTTATGTTTATTGCCGGAACCAACTTTACCCTACTCTATTTTGGTGTTAAACTTAAATTTAAAAAGTTTTGGGAAAATGATGAATTCAAATGGTATGTTGGAGCAGTTATAATGTTAACAACCCTTATTATTGGAGCTTTATATCTCGATAAATTAAACAGTGGTTCTTTTGAAGAAACTTTTAGAGCAGCGCTCTTTCAAATAGTAAGTATCATTACCACAACGGGTTATGCTACAACCGATTTTACTACTTGGGGTTCATTCATCAGCTTCATTTTCTTTTTATTACTATTTACAGGAGCCAGTGCAGGTTCAACCAGTGGAGGAATGAAACTCGTTAGAATTATCCTTCTCATGAAAAATGGGTTTTTAGAATTTAAAAGAAGATTACATCCAAATGCTATTGTTCCTGTAATTCTTAACAGACAATCTGTTTCTTCTAAAATTATATACAACCTGTTGGCTTTTGTATTTTTCTACCTCTTTATGTTTGTTACCGGTGCTGTTGTAATGACTTTTTTAGGACTAGATTTTATGGAAGCGCTAAGTGCATCTGCTACATCAATTGGAAATGTTGGTCCAGGCATTGGTGATCTCGGACCATCTCACACCTTTTACCATCTACCAACTGCTGCAAAATGGGTCTTGGCATTTTTAATGTTATTAGGGAGATTAGAACTTTTTACAATAGCTATTTTGTTTACTCCATATTTTTGGAGGAGGAATTAAATTATAATTTCATTTTTGCAACTACCCCTTAATATTTGCATATTCATAATATCTAACAATTACTATAATAGCAAACACAATTAATCACTTTTTTTGTTATTATAGTAATTGTTTACTCGATGCTGTTTATTGCCGTTAGCAAAAAAGAATGATAAATAACTATTTAAATCATGTTCAATTTTTTTAATCTTGGCATATAATGCTTTCATCGTTAGGAGTATTAGTTCAATCAAATATACCCCTAAAATTGCGTCATTATATCAGTCAAATTACCTAAATTTAAATAGTGATTACACTTAATATACTAATCAAATGTAGCTAACCACTCCAACGCTTTTTCTTCTCTTTTAAATATTTTTGTAGGAGTTACCGGCTTATTAAACCTAATAAAAAAATTACCAACGAGTATTGCTGCTAATGATTTACCTGCTAATATAGCCATTGCTGAAGACAATCCTGAAACTTCCTTTTTAGCCCCATATTCTCTAGATTCTTTTGATATATGAAACATCTTTCTAGTATCTAGCAGTACCTTCATTTTTTTATCGCTTTTGATTTCTTTTCTTACACCAACCAACTCAATAGTTGCTTCTAAATCAAAATCTGCATCTTGTTTTGCACGCATGAATAGAATATCATCCTCTATAAATAACTCTGCTTCATTCGTCTCTTTTACCTTTCTCAACCCCTGTAAACCCTTTAAATTATTACACTTTCCTCGAAAGTAGTTATTTTTTTATTTTTTCCTAAATAAATTTCAATTCTTATTTCCCTAATTTCTCAATGAAATAGGTTTTTCTAGGATAAGAACCCCGCTTTTGTTAATTTCGCTACGCGAGAAGAAAAAGAGCATATGGAACCAATAGAAAAATATACACCTAAGAATAAAGTAAGAATTGTAACGGCTGCCAGTCTGTTTGATGGACATGATGCTGCGATCAATATCATGCGAAGAATTATCCAGGCAACTGGAGTTGAAGTAATTCACTTAGGGCACGATAGAAGCGTTGAAGAAGTGGTGAATTGTGCCATTGAAGAAGATGCAAATGCTATTGCATTGACCTCTTACCAAGGAGGACACGTGGAGTACTTTAAGTACATGTATGATTTATTGAAAGAGAAAGGATCTGAGCACATCAAAATATTTGGTGGTGGTGGTGGAACTATCCTCCCTTCAGAAATAGAAGAATTACAAGCCTACGGAATTACAAGAATTTATCATCCAGATGACGGAAGAGCAATGGGATTGCAAGGGATGATTAATGATATGATTGAAAAGGCTGATTCCCCTACAGGAACAAACCTAACGGATGAAGTTGATCATATAGGAAATAAGAATGTTAAGGCTATTGCTAGAATGATTTCTGCAGCAGAAAACTTTCCAGAAGAAAGTAAAGCTGACATGGAAAAAGTTCATGCAATGGCAGCTAAGACGGATACTCCAGTATTAGGAATTACAGGAACTGGCGGAGCTGGTAAATCATCTTTAGTAGATGAATTGGTAAGAAGATTTTTAATTGATTTTCCAGAAAAAACAATTGCTATTGTTTCTGTTGATCCTTCTAAAAGAAAAACTGGTGGAGCATTATTAGGCGATAGAATTAGAATGAACTCCATCAAAAATGATAGAGTTTACATGCGCTCTTTGGCTACTCGACAAAGTAACTTAGCCTTATCAAAACAT